>NZ_JAUBRK010000020.1:13358-116100 GCF_036701825.1 Microcoleus sp. MOSTC5
AGAGATTTCTCCACTACCTTATTGCCATCTTCCGCCTGGTTTAAAACTTGACGTGCGCCTGTGGCTCCTTCCTCCGCCTGGTTTAAAACTTGACGTGCGCCTGTGGCTCCTTCCTCCGCTAGGTTTAAAACTTGACGTGCATTATCCAGTGCTGATTCTGCTTGCTCTGCTGATTGGCGCGATGATGCTCCCAATTCATCCATTGTGGAAGTAGTTTCATTCACCGCCGTTGCTTGCTGATTGACGATCCGTTCTTGCTGCTCAACTGTAGCGGCAATTTGGCTGGAAGAACTGACTATCATATTGACAATGCCTTTGAGGGCTTTGTCGATGGGCTTGGCGATCGTAATGCTCAAGAATATTCCCAAAATAATCGCTGTCACCGGACCTAGAATCATCCCCACAACAACCCAGAATCCAGTCTGATGTAGATCCAGATCGGCTGATTGCTTAGTCTTGTCTGCAATTTCTTGATTGAAGGCTATAACTGATTTAATTGAATCTGTAGCTCTCTTAAATAAAGGCTCCTCTGTACTTGAGCCATAGTCATCCATCTTGGTACGGAGTTCCAGGGCTGTTTTAACTGCCGCGATTTCTGGTGAATTTCCCTTACCCTGACTGATTAGCTGAACCTGCCTTTTCCAGGGATTGCGGATGCCAAGTTGGTTGTAGTCTTGTTCTATATTCAGCAATTTTTCATGGGCTTTCTTCCAAGCATCCCAGTTTTGTTGAAATTCTTTGTAGTTTTTATCTTCCTCTGAGGTATTCGGGATCTTTTCGTATTTTTGAAAGTTTTCGTTGATTTGTTTCCAGGCATTCTGAATTCTAGCTAATGCCTCTTGCCTTTCTGGATTAGTCATTTCGGGATCGAAGAGTAATTGCTCTGATGCCTGAATTTGGGTCTTTCCTTCGTTGATATTCCACAATGCAGTCACACTTGGCAGGCTATCCTCACCGAGGGTATTGATGTGTACACTTAGCTTGGAAACCCCGCTCCACCCTACCGCAGCAAACACGAAGACGATCAACCCCATTAATATAAAAGCGCTGATTAGTTTTGTTTGTAAGTTCATGTTGCGAAACATAGTTGTTCTCCTGGCTGTGGCTGGCTATAGCTGAATTAAATTATAAGCTTAAGCACAATGATCGTATTAATATCCATAATTTATCTTTACAGATTAGAGATTAGAGGAAAAAAAATATTTTTTCCGTACATTCCTGCTCCCATAATCTCTCTATTTAGCACTCAATGCTTTAAGATTTTGAGCCGCACCGTCTAGTAGTTGAGTACCTATCTTAGTTTGATTAATGCCACTAGCAGTTTGTTTAGCTCCAGAATTGATAGTATTCATTGCTTCAACTACTTGTTGGACGGCTAATGCTTGTTGCATGGCATTGAGGTAAATTTGTTGATTCTTCAAAACGATATTGTTGATAGCAGTTATCGTCATTTCCTGATTTTTCAAAACGATATCATTGATCGACTGTGTTACCTCTTTAAAAGCTTGGGCTGTATCTTGAGAAAGTTTGATACCTTCTTTGACAGTTTTCGTGCCTTCATCTGTAGCAATGACTGTGGAATTGATCGCGTTCTGGATATCAGTAATGATGGTATTAATTTTCTCGGCAGATTTTTTACTCTGATCTGCGAGCCGGCGAATTTCATTAGCTACAACTCCAAATCCTTTACCGTGTTCTCCAGCTCGAACAGCTTCGACTGAGGCATTCAAAGCTAACATATTCGTCTGATTAGCTAAATCTGTTACAGTGCTTGTAATGCTGCCAATCTGAGTAGTCTGCTCGCTCAATTTCATAATCTGTGCGGCGATCGCCACCACTTTTTCTCTCAACTCAGACATTCCCTCTAGAGATTTCTCCACTACCTTATTGCCATCTTCCGCCTGGTTTAAAACTTGACGTGCGCCTGTGGCTCCTTCCTCCGCTAGGTTTAACACCGCACGGGCATTGTTAGATGCTGATTCTGCTTGCTCTGCTGATTGGCGCGATGATGCTCCCAATTCATCCATTGTGGAAGTAGTTTCATTCACCGCCGTTGCTTGCTGATTGACGATCCGTTCTTGCTGCTCAACTGTAGCGGCAATTTGGCTGGAAGAACTGACTATCATATTGACAATGCCTTTGAGGGCTTTGTCGATGGGCTTAGCGATCGCCACAAAGAATATTCCCAAAATAATCGCTGTCACCGGACCTAGAATCATTCCCACAACAACCCAGAATCCAATCTGATTTATATCCCGATCGGCTGATTGCTTAGTCTTGTCTGCAATTTCTTGATTGAAGGCTATAACTGATATAACTGAATTTGTAGCTCTCTTAAATAAAGGCTCCTCTGTACTTGAGCCATAGTCATCCATCTTGGTACGGAGTTCCAGTGCTGTTTTAACTGCCGCGATTTCTGGTGAATTTCTCTTACCCTGACTAATTAGCTGAACCTGCCTTTTCCAGGGATTGCGGATGCCAATTTGGTTATAGTCTTGTTCTATATTCAGCAATTTTTCATGGGCTTTCTTCCAAGCATCCCAATTTTGTTGAAATTCTTTGTAGTTTTTATCTTCCTCTGGGGTATTCGGGATCTTTTCGTATTTTTGAAAGTTTTCGTTGATTTGTTTCCAGGCATTCTGAATTCTAGCTAATGCCTCTTGCCTTTGTGCATTAGTCATTTCTGGATCGAAGAGTAATCGCTCTGATGCCTGAATTTGGGTCTGTCCTTCGTTGATATTCCACAATGCAGTCACACTTGGCAAGCTATCCTCACCGAGGGTATTGATGTGTACACTTAGCCTGGAAACCCCGCTCCACCCTACCCCAGCAAACACGAAGACGAGCAACCCCATCAATATAAAAGCGGTAATTAGCTTTGTTTGTAAGTTCGTGTTGCGAAACATAGTTGTTCTCCTGGCTGTGGCTGGCTATAGCTGAATTAAATTATAAGCTTAAGCACAATCATCGTATTAATATCCATAATTTATCTCCATTGTTAGTCATAAACTACGAATCCCACTGACTGCCATTCACGCTGACATCCCACACCTTAAACTTACCCGTTCAGCTACAGCAAGAAGCTGAAAAATTGGTGACACTCCAAGGCATTTCCTTCGATCGGTTTATCCTCTGGGCTGTAGCCGAAAAAGTCGCTACCCTCAACCAGCGGAATGACGATCGCGCTTTTCCTGAAATTATCTATGTGCGCGGCGCTAGCGGCGAATTCGTCCCCGTTTTGCGCGGCACTCGGTTACGGGTGCAAACAGTAGTAGTTGCAGCCAAAAAATGGGTTTTTTCGCCAAACCAAATTGCCGCTGAGTATGATTTAAGTGAACGATGTTCTCGCTTTTTATGCAGTCCACTGTCAGGAAATAGACGCATCTATTGCCGCTGAGCGAATTATCAAAGCTGCCAATGTGTAAACCGCTATTGCATCTGGATATCGATTATGACCATCAAAGAACAACTTCTCCATACCATTGGAACACTGCCTGATGACTTGCTAGCACAAACCCTGCAATTCGTTCAAACCCTTCAACATCCCATTCACAAAACTCCAGGAATTTGTGGCGGTGCAGCGCGAATTCGCGATACCCGCATTCCCGTCTGGACGATTATCGCCTACCAACAACAGGGCGCAACTGAAGCCGAACTTCTCTATAATTATCCAGGACTCACCCTTCAAGATTTGCAAGCGGTTGCGAACTATTACGAACACAACCGAGAAGAAATCGAGCTGTGGCTTGCTGAAAATGAATAACTGCCGATGCTAAAGTTTTACTCAAATGAAAACTTCGCTATGGCGATCGCCCCAACCAACTTATCAATCTCCGCCTCAGTTGTAAAATAGTGAACACAAGCCCGCACACAATCAGGATTAAGAATAGTCCGCACCATAATCCCCTGTTTTTCCAACAAATTAACAAGCTTGTTGTGCGGCATCTTATTCATCAATCGAAACGAAACCAAACCAGCTTCCGGCGCAGATTTTCGCAAACATTCCACATCGGAAAGTTCCGACAAACGCTCCCAGAGATACTTACTCAAACGGCAAATTTCTGCATACCTTTCCTCGATCGTACCCCATTCATGTTGCAGGGCGATCGCACTCCGCAAACCCGCATACAAAGGATAAGCCGAAGTCGCAATTTCATAGCGCTGCGATCCAGGCTTCCAACCAAGGACTTTAGCATTAGCATCCGTCACAATTCCCCGCCAACCGATAAACACCGGATGCAAATCTGCCAAAGCTTCAGCACTCACATAAAGCCCGCCCAAACCTTCCGGGCCGCACCACCATTTGTGACCAGTAAAAGCATAAAAATCAACCCCAGATTCAATCAAATTTAAAGGCAAAACCCCCACAGATTGAGCCGCATCAACTAACACTCTAACTTTGGAATTATTGGCAGGCAATTCCTCTTGTTTCTCCCCTTGAATTAGGGACAATTCCTCTTGCCCCTCCCCTTGAATTAGCGGAAAATCCTCTTGTCCCCCCCCTTGGCAAGGGGGGGTTAGGGGGGGTTCATGACATACTTTAACAATCTCAGCCAGAGGCAAAACTTGGCCGGTATTCCACAAAATGTGACTGATTACCAACAAGCGAGTATTTGGCTGCAAAGCATTAGCAATTACCGCCACCGCATCGCCCTCATTCAAAGTAGCCGCCAACGGACAAACCGAAACCTCTATGTTGAAACGGCGCTGAAGTTCCATTACACTGGCTACAATGCCGGGGTGTTCGCAATCAGAAAGCAGCAAATGGTCGCCTGCTTTCCAGTCAATGCCCCACAGCGCAATATTGCAGCCGACGGTGACATCTTCTGTCAGGGCGATGGTTTCAGGAGGTACCGCCAACTCAGATGCGATCGCACGTCGCGTCAGCATCGCCTCCTGAGCCACCCAAGCCCCCACCTCCCCCGAAAACGGCCCCCCAAGCTGCACCCGTTTGTAAGCCTGATAAATCGCGTCTAAAGCAGGCTCAGGCAGTGGCCCTTGTCCGCCGTAGTTAAAATAAGCTTTATTGGCCAAAGCTGGGAATTGTTGCCGGTGATTGTCCTTTGTCATTTTTTTTGGGGAATTATTGATAGCGTTAATATTGAATAACTAATGCTGTGAATTTTATACCTTTTGCTTGATACTCTATGCCTTGCGAATACTAAATGTTAATAACTGACAAACTACTACTTTCCTATCAGCGATGCCATCTCCGAGCATTTTTAGACACCTGCGGAGACTGGAAACAACTAGATCCCCCCAGCGACTTTTTGCTGAAACTGATGCGCGACAGCGCGACATACCAGCAGCAAGCTTTGGAACACGAGACTTACCAACAACCATATTATCCTAGAGGGGATTGGGAAGCCGGCGCGGCCGCTACATTGAGTTTAATGCAGCAAGGAGTCGATCGTATTTACCGAGGAGTTCTGATCCAGAGCGAATTCGGCCAAACCAACGGCCAAACCAACGGCGCAACAACTTCTCTGGTAGGAATTGACAGTCAATATTTCCCAGAATTTGGCGAACTCCCCGAAACTCCGGTTCATCTTTCATCCTCCAATCTTCACTCTTCAAACATTACCCTGATCGGCCGCCCCCATTTATTAATTAAACAGCCTGGACAATCAAAATTTGGCGATTGGAGTTATATTACTGCGGATATTTGGCTTAGCAAGCGGCCAAAACAAGAGTATCAAATTATCGCAGCTTTTCACGCCCAAGTTTTAGCTTCCGTGCAGGAAACAAGACCCGAGATTGCGTGGCTGATGCTGCGAAAAAAAGGGCTGTGGTCGGTGAATCTAGACCAGCGAACTCCTCAGATGTTCGAGATTTTAGACAACTGCATTCAGATGATAGAAAATCGGGATAAACCAGAGGTGTTCATTTCTCGGCAAAAGTGCAATCTTTGCGGTTGGTATAGTATCTGTCACGCCGAAGCCGAATCTATTAAACATCTTTCGTTATTGCCGGGAGTTACTGCCAGCCGCTATGCTAGACTAAAAACTCTCGAAATTACTGATGTAGAAGCTCTCGCTAATGCTAGTTCCGAACTGCTAGCTGAGTATCCAGAATTTCCGGACAGAGTTGCTTTTGATGTGGTGCAGCAAGCTCAATCGCACTTGCTAAATCAACCGCTGTTGCGGGAAGAAGGAAGAAGGAAGAAGGAAGAAGGAAGAAGGGAAGAAGGAAGGCACGACACGGAGTTTGACACGGATACACTGATTAACGATCGAGAAGAAGGTAGAAGTGAGAATTCAGAAGAACTTAACTCATCTGAAATAGTACCAGATATTGTAGACAATATCTTGAATGACATCGCAGTTGAGGAAGTAAAAATTAGAGAAAATAAACCTGCGACATCTTCTATACCTGGGCCAATTCTCCGCAAGAAACCAATTCCCTATTCCCAATCTGTGTTTTTGCCGATCGCCCCAATCGAACTCTACTTTGATATTGAAGCCGAACCCGAGTTAAACTTGGATTACCTCCACGGAGTCTTAGTTGTTGACAGGTACAACAATACGGAAAAATTCCACGGTTTTTTAGCAGAATCAGCAGCAGAGGAAGGTGCAATCTGGGAGCAATTTTTAGAATTAATGTGGGCTTATCCTATTGCTCCGATTTTCCACTTTTGCGACTACGAAGTCAAGACTTTTAAGCGACTGGCTAAACTTTACAATACTCCAGCTTATTTGTGGAAACCCGTGCTGAAACGGTTTGTAGATATTCACAAACAAGTGACGCAAAAAGCGATTATGCCGGTGGAAAGTTACGCACTCAAACCAATTGCCCGCTGGCTGGGTTTTGACTGGCGAGATGCTAAGGCTAATGGTGCTCAGTGCGTCTGCTGGTACGACGATTGGCTCAAAACCGGCGATCGATCGCTCTTGGAGGCGATCGTCCGCTACAATGAGGACGACTGTCGTGCTACTTATGTAGTTAAAGATTGGTTGACCAATTTTTTGCTAAATCATGAGCCGTGATTTTCAGATTTAACGAACAGCGAAGACGCGAATGGCGCGAAGGAAGAAAGGGAAAAAGTAGATAGGTAATCATGTATTTATTTGTAAAATGCGAAAGCTAGCAAAAGCAACTATATTTATTGTCTGTTTTTTGATGGCAGCAACTGTTGCTATTTGGTTAAACCAGTCAGCCAAATCTTTCGCCGTTACCAAAATAGATTTTATCGGCAGAGCAATATTTCCTACAGGTTCTCCTTTTCAGGGTACGGAAATTGGCGGACTTTCGGGCATTACTTATGATGCCGACAAACAAGTTTATTATGCCATTTCTGATGACCGCAGCAGCAAGGCTCCGGCGCGCTTCTATACTCTCAAAATTAACTTGCAATCTGGTAAACTGGAAAAAGAGCAAATTGCTTTTACTGGTGTCACTACTTTATTAGATGAAAAGGGTAAAAGTTTTTCTGAATTAAGTTTAGATCCGGAAGGGATAGTTTTTACTGGCAATAGCGTATTTGTTTCTTCTGAGGGAGATGTCGATCGCCAAATAAATCCTTTTATCAAAGAGTTCTCCCTTGATGGTAAACTCCTGAAAACGCTGGCAATTCCAGAACTGTTTTTGCCGGATGACAAAGGCAGTAAAGGCATCCGCAACAATCTATCATTTGAAAGTTTAACTTTAACGCCAGATCGCAAATACCTATTCACCGCCACAGAAAATGCGTTGGTTCAAGATGGCGCTGTACCTTCCCTGGAAACCGGGAGCCCGTGCCGGATTTTGCGCTACGATGCGGTGAGCGGCAATCCCGAAGCATCGTTTCTCTACATCACCGAACCGCTACCCGCTGGTGCGAATCCTGTGGGAAAATTAACTAGCAACGGTTTAGTGGATTTGGTGGCGATCGACGATAACCGGTTGCTGAGTTTAGAGCGTGCTTTTTCCCTGGAAACCGGCGTTACTGTTAAACTATTTGAGATTTCCTTGGAAAAGAGCGATCGTATTGAAGCACTCGAAAGCCTCCAAAGCCGTCTCAGCGAGGTTTCTCCCGCTCAAAAACGCCTGCTGCTGGATTTGGAAACCCTGAAAATTCCCCTAGATAACATTGAGGGGTTGACATTTGGCCCGGTGTTAGGCGATGGTAGCAGAGGTCTGATTTTGGTGAGCGACAACAACTTCAGTCCCCTGCAAGAGACTCAAATTTTGGGCTTCCAAATAAAAGTTCAACAAACCTCTTGACAAAAGGTGAAGTTATAGGCATAATAGAAATTGTGCCTGAAAAAACGGCAAAACGAGGGACAGTAGTTCAATTGGTTAGAGCACCGCCCTGTCACGGCGGAAGTTGCGGGTTCGAGCCCCGTCTGTCCCGTTCTCTCGTAAATAGAAAGTTTAAACCTTTCATAAATCTCTTTCTAAATAGAGTGCGTTTGTAGTCAGGACTTCATTGCTTCTGCGGATAAAAAAGGACTAAAGTCCTGACTGCGAATCTTATGCTATTTAGATAGCAGGACATGATTAAGGAGCGGGAAAACATGACCGTTACGAACATTAAGCCCTCACCGGAAGAAAGTACACAACGGGTAGTATTATCTAATATCAGTTGGCAGACTTACGAAAGCTTATTAGCAGAAGCAGGAGACAAGAGATCCTCGCGATTTTCATATTCTCAAGGAGTCTTAGAAATTCTCATGCCATCCGACTTGCATGAAACTATTAACTGTTTGCTCAAACGGATTGTTACAGCTTTGACTGAGGAGTTGGACTTGAAGATTAAGGGATTTGGTTCGACGACTCTCAACCGTGAAGATTTAGAACAAGGTGCAGAACCAGATTCATGTTTTTATATCCAAAATGTCGATCGCATTCTAGGAAGAAGGCTTGACATCTCAACCGATCCTCCCCCAGACTTGGTAATTGAAGTTGATATTACCAGTCCTTCTTCTAATCGATTTGTAGTTTACACACAGCTAGAAATCCCTGAAGTTTGGCGGTATCGGGCACAAACTGTACAAATTTATCAATTGCAAAATCGGGAATATATTACTTGCGATCGCAGTCCGACATTTCCCATCCTTTCTGTAGCAATGCTCAATCAATTCTTGCAGATGGCAGAAACTCAAGATGACAATGCCATAATTCGGTCTTTGCGTCAATGGGCGAACGAGCAGTTGCGATCGCCCGAAAATGAGCAATAATACTAAACTTAATTTAACTAATTCCTTTCTCCCACGGACGATCGACTCCAAGCAGCGCTCAAAGGTGTTGGATAATAAACGGGCGCGCTATCTGATAAGTCAAAACTAGAACGATGGGCACTAGGATCGGAATAGCCACTAACAATCCCCATTTGCCAAAGCTAATTTTTTGACCGTCCGATTTGAATAGGACAATCACAGCGACAATTCCCATAAGTACCCAGAGGCCGCCGAAGCCAATGAAAACTGTATAGCCTGCATCTTGCATTTTCTTTCCCGCTTATGATAGTAGTCGATCTTTAATGTTAGTTGCAGTCTGTTTATGCTGACATCTTCTGATAGACCGATCGAATTTACCAACTATGACTTATTTCGAGTTTTGCCGGCACCGACCTTGACTTTCGCACTCGATCCGCTGAGTTCGATCGCTCATAATTGTTGCTAAATCCGGTCTTCCCGTCAGCATCAGCCGCCAGTCTGCCCAAATTCCGTACAGCCAATTGGCGATCGCCCCGATCGCTGGTAACTTAGTCACAGCATAAACCCATCCCATACCTAAAATCTCGTAAGTGCGGCGAAAAACCTCCACATTTTTAACCGTCGTACCGTCGGGTAATATCGCGTGAATCCGACCCATCGCCGTTTCGTAGTCGATTCCGCCGTGGGCCTCCGGGTTGTAGCCATCCTCCGCAATATCCACAAACGACACTAAACCTCGCCCCGCATCGCGTTTTTTTAAGAAATTAACCTCCCGCACGCACAGAGGACATTCACCGTCGTACAGCAACTCAATCTGCCAAGCAGGGGCAGCAGACTCGGGTGATGGCGCAACAGATTCGGAAAACTCAGTTTTAGCAGCAGACATAGGGAAATATATTTGAATGTCGTCGATCGCACACAAACATTTTACAAGAATTATTTGGGTAGCCCTACGACAGTTATTTGTGCTTTGAAAATAGTCCCAAAGGTGAATCCAGTCTGGGCCGCCCGCAATGCTAATATCATCAAGATGACCTCTGCTGCCTTGCCGGAGACTGTAGCCCGATCGCCTATTATCAAGCAATTCGAGGCAAAACACCTGCCAAGGACAACTTTTAAGTCGGCAACAAAATATAATAAAATTTGAAGTCTTAAACATCAGCTATTCGCCCAACCAGCAAATCGACCCCAATCTAAAAGCAAAAATCTACATGAATGTCAGAGTCCGTCTAGCCCCCAGTCCCACCGGAAACCTACACATCGGTACCGCCAGAACCGCCGTATTCAACTGGCTGTTTGCCCGCAACCAAGGCGGCACATTCATCCTGCGGGTAGAAGACACAGACGTAGAACGTTCTAAGAGCGAATACACCGATAACATCCTCGAAGGACTCACCTGGCTGGGTATGGAGTGGGATGAAGGCCCGAGTTTTCAGTCGCAGCGTCTGGAAATATACCGCCAAGCAGTCCAAACCCTTCTCGACAATGGACTCGCCTACCGCTGCTACACCACGTCGGAAGAACTCGACGAAATGCGGGAAGCACAAAAAGCCAACAAACAAGCCCCCCGCTACGACAACCGCCACCGCAACTTGACAAGCAAACAGCGCGCAGCTTTTGAAGGCGAAGGGCGACAAGCTGTGATTCGGTTTATCATCGACGACGATCGCACAATTTCTTGGAACGACATGGTGCGCGACACCGTAACCTGGAAAGGTAGCGACCTCGGCGGCGACATGGTAATTGCCAGGGCATCCAGCGGCGGCGTCATCGGCCAACCACTCTACAACCTCGCCGTAGTTGTCGATGACATCGACATGGCCATCACCCACGTCATCCGCGGCGAAGATCACATCGGCAATACTCCCAAACAAATATTGCTCTACGAAGCTTTGGGCGCGACAATCCCAGAATTTGCCCACACGCCGCTGATTTTAAACTCCCAAGGGCAAAAGCTTTCTAAACGCGACGGCGTAACCTCGATTTCTGACTTCAAAGATATGGGCTACCTGCCCGAAGCTTTAGTTAATTACATGACTTTGCTCGGTTGGACTCCGCCGGATTCAACGCAGGAAATATTTACACTGTCGGAAGCAGCAGAATTATTTACATTCTATCGAGTCAACAAAGCCGGTGCAAAATTTGATTGGGATAAACTCAATTGGCTGAACAGTCAATATCTGCACAAAATGCCAGTGCCGCAATTGACAGATTTGCTGATACCTTATTGGTGGCAGAAAGGCGGTTATGAGTTTGACTTGGAGGCAGACCGCCCCTGGCTCGAACAAATATCTGCTTTAATCGGCCCGAGTCTCGTTCGCTTAACCGATGCTGTGGATATGTGTAAGGTTTTCTTCTCCACCACGGTGGAATACGAAGAAGAAGCACTCGCACAATTGCAGCAAACAGGGGCTGCACAGGCTTTACAAGCAGTTGTAGAAGCGATGGAAAGTCATTCGTCCCTGACATCAGCGGAAGCTCAGAAAATCACTAAAAAGCTCAGTAAAGAGAAAAATCTTAACAAAGGGCTAATTATGCGATCGCTCAGAGCCGCTTTGACAGGTGCAATGCACGGCCCCGACCTGATAGAATCTTGGGTAATCCTTCACCAGCGAGGAACGGCTAAAACTCGCTTGCTTGATGCCATTAGCAACTTGAATTTGCCGGCTGTTGGTGTCGCGGCCGAAACTCCTACCCCAGAACAGCAAAACGCGGAAACTGCAACCGAAACTTCTGTCGCACAACAGCCGGCAGCGTCCGTTTCACCAGCCGAAATACCGACTTCAGCACCAGAGGTTTCAGCAGTCGAAATATCGGCTCCTGAAGCAGCGGCGGCGCCCGTTTCAGCAGTCGAAATACCGACTTCTGAAACAGGCGAAGTGTCGGCTCTTGAACCAACCGACGGCGAGGTTGCAGCAGTCGAAATACCGGCTCTTGAAACAGCCGCAGCAGCAGTTGAAATACCTGCCGCCAACCAGCAAAAAACTATTGCGAGTGGAGAAATGACTTCATCAAACGAACCAGAAACAACCGTTATCGTCACCGACATTCCTGCCGGAAATGAAGCAGACAGTTCGCTCGGTACAACAAAAGTCATAATTACCGACGAACCGCCAAGTCAGACCCAGCAGATCAAAGAACAAATTATCTCAATTTTGTCCGAGTTTCCCGCTTACATCGGCAGCTTTTACGAGCAATACAAAAGTCCCCTGACTGTGATCGGTGTAATTGTAGCCTCGATTATCTCTTTGAAAGTGCTTTTGGGGATAATAGATGAACTCAACGACATCCCCCTGCTAGCACCCACATTCGAGCTAATTGGTATCGGATACACCGGGTGGTTTATCTACCGCTATTTGCTGCGATCGTCCAACCGGCAACAATTAGGTCAAGAAATTCAAGCCTTGAAAGAACAAATTTTAGGCAAAAAATCCTAAACTTTTGCTGTAATTTGTTGAATTATTACCCGACATTGACAACTTTAAATAAGTTGTTAGTGCCGGGTTTTTAAATGACTAATGACTAATAATTGATAACTAAACCCCAGCCGCAGTAAAAGCCGCCCAATAATAAGGATTGGCAAAAGGATAGGGTTTGCGGTTGCGGATTTGCTGCAAAGAAGCCTCCGCAATCAGGCGAGAACTTTGAGAAAGCCGATCGAACATTTGCGAAATTTGAGGTTGAAAATCCGCCAGCAACACCTCCAATTGCTCGCCAGTCAAATCCCGCAGCCACCTTTGAGCGTCCGCCAGCGCGATCGCCGCATCTCCCACCTGCAACCTAGGAAACCGTCCGAGATTTTCATAAAACTTGCTCGTCAGTAGCAGCGTAGAAACATCGTTCACCTTCCAAAGACTGCTGACCACACTAGACGTGCCAGCATACAACAAACCCGCCGACAAACCGACAAAATCTCCTCCTGCACCGCTAACTCCGCCGGCCGCAATTTCGCAACCCGATAAAGTAACTAAAAAATATTGCCGAAAATCCAAATTAAAAATTTCTTCCAAACTCAGAGACTCATTCCTAAAAAACACGCCAGATTTCAGCGGCAAAGCCAAATTCAGCAAACTCAAACAAGCAAAATGAGCACATTTTTTCTGCTGCCACTGCCCTATTGGCTGGGGGAAATCCTCATTATTCGCAGACATTCCTAGTGAAAAAGCCTTTTTAATTGCCGGCTTCTGGCGCACAACTTCTGCACTAGAAAAATACTGGGAAATATTGCCGATTTCAATGTTGCTGTAGAACGAATCTCTGGTGAAAGTTGGAACTGCCAAAAGGTGCTGCAAACGGGGTCTGTACCGACCAATAGCTGCTTCGCGCGCACTTTGTCTCAACAGCAATAGCTGACAGCTAGGAGCATAGCGAATTCCTCCAGCAAATCGATCGATCAAATAAGCAGCAGGCGCTGGAACCTCGCCAAAAGCCGAACTTTGAGAAAAATCCGAAACGCTGTGAGTCTCCAGATCTAAACCGCTGCGATCGCTCAACCCAGACCTAAAAATTCCCCCACCCTCCTCAAACCCGTCTCTCACCCCCAGAGGCAAAGCGTGGAGCGGCAAAGCGTGCAAAAATCGGTGCGGCACAAAAATCAGCCGATCGCAATTCTCCGGAATCAGCGCCACCACTCGATCGATTTCCAGCAGCGCGGCCAAGCGTTTGAGGCGAGCCGGGAGATGATTGATCCAGCGACCTTTTTGTTCGGAATAAGCGCTGAGGTACTCCTGGGCCCAACTTTCGGCAGCCAAAGCATTTGCCTGCGAACACAGGTGAACGGCCGGATATTGTGCACTCTTGACCACCACAAAAGCAACTAGCACCTCCCCCAAACTCCCCCAGACCACCGCAGCACAATTGGCACCAGGCAACAATTGGCGAATTTGCTCGAAAGCGATCGGTTCAACTTTGCGAGCTAGGCTGAAGAAAGGGTCGTTTGCCTGCACCTCCCTAGCAATCAACCCATCAAACTGCCGCCACAATTGATTTAAGTACACGAAGTCGGAGTTCGGAAGCAGACAAGCGCTGTTTAAACCTTGGCTGTCGCCTTCAGAAATCAAGGTAGTGCTCGGCTCGATCTCTCGCTGTTCTTGGTGCCGCAGTTCCCTGGCTATTTCAAGTTGCAGCGACTCCAATTCGCTTCGCACCGCTGCGGGAATTTCGGCTTTCGGAGTCAATTGGCATTTAACTAGCAGTTCTACCAAATTTCGATTTTTGTGGCGTTCGGTGTATTCCAGGGCCTTAGCGCAATACTCAGGTTGGGTGGCGCCGAGATCCAGGCAAACTTGCACCAGGCATTTATAGAGTCCAGCCCAGGTGCGGGTTAATTTGACTTTTGCGGTGCTCGTCACATCGCCCAAATCGGTCACATCAACCTCTGGTTCGGATCGCAAGAATTCAACAGTATCGACAGCAGCAGTAAAAACGCCGTAGGCGCGAAGCAACTCGCCTCGAACTCGGTAAGCTTGACCCAAATAAAATAAAATTTCAGCCCAGCGGTGAGGATAGGTTTCGCGAGTGTAGACTTCGGCGGCACGGTGATAGCAGCCGATCGCACTTTCCAGGTGGGACGAGTTTTCCGTCTTCGTCAGTTCGGAAAAAGCCCTACCGAGATAAATTTGCAGCATTGCCCAGCGCTTGGGAGATCCCTGTCTGGTGTAGACTTGGCCGGCATTTTGATAGCAGGCGATCGCGCTTTTGAGGTTGCGGTTTTTTTCCCCTTTCAGGTGTTCGCAGAAAGCGCGGCCGAGGTAGGCACACAGCATCGCCCAGCGTTCGGGAGATTTTTGGCGGTTGCAAAACAGCAAAGCATTTTGATAGCAGGCGATCGCCATTTCCATATTTTCGGCTTTTTCCCCTTTGAGCCGGCGACTGTAGATCCTACCGAGGTAAGTTTGGATCGAAGCCCAGGCTTCGGGAAATTTGATGCGGGTGTAGACTTGTAAAGCATTTTGATAGCAGGCGAGCGCCATTTCCACATTTTCCACGGGATCGCCTTTGATGCGATCTATAAACACCCGGCCCAAATTCCTTTGAGTCGTCGCCCACTGCAGCGGAAAAGCTTCCCGAGTCCGCACTTGCAAAGCTCTCTGATAGCAGGTAACCGCGTATTCGAGATTTTCGGCTCGGTTGCCCCGCAGGAACTCGCAGTAAGCATTTGCCAAATTATTTTGAGTCGTCGCCCAGCGCCGGGGAAACAGCTTGCGGTTGTAGACTTGCAAAGCATTGTGGTAGCAAGCGACAGCCAGTTCCAGATTTTGGGCTTTGTCGCCTCGCAGGCGGCGGCTGTAAGCGCGGCCGAGATTGTTTTGAGTGCTCGCCCACTCTTCCCCGAAAGTTTCGCGGGTGCGAACTCGCAGCGCGTTTCGATAGCAGGCGATCGCCTGTTCTAGATTTTCTGCCGGATCTCCCCTGAGGCGCTCGCTGTAAGCGTTGCCCAGATTGTTTTGCAGCGTCGCCCACTGTTCCGGGTACTGTTCGGGAGTGCGCACTTGTAGGGCATTTTCAAAGCAAGCGATCGCCTGTTCGATATTTTGAGCCTTATCACCTTTGGGGCGATCGCTGTAAGCGTTGCCCAGATTGTTTTGCATCACCGCCCATTCTTGGGGAAAGTATTTGCGGGTAAAAACCTTAGCAACTGTTTCGTAACCGGCAATTTCGATTTCCAAGTTATTAGCCTTGCTGCCGAGGGGAAACCGCCCAATTTTGTTGCTCAGATTGCCGATTAAAGCTGCAATGCGCCTTGTCTCGGATTCTTTGGCAGCAGAAAACACCAAAGTAGCCCAGTGGCGCAGCAGTTCTGCAAAATTCTGGTCGAGTTTGTCTAAATTGTTTGTCAGCAGCGAGTACAGGTGCTGCGAATCAGCGCCGCGCGCCACTGCCTGCAATACTTCTGCTAAAAAAGTCAGATATGCTGCCCCGGTTGCGGGCAATTTATAATTGCCCTTTGCAGCTTCTAAGGGTGCGATCGCCTTTTGGAAAAATTTTGCAGCTTTCAGCAAACTTTCTCGCGTCAGTGCCGGCTCTTCCAAATAAAGCGTTTGCACGAACCCAAAGTCGATCGACTTTGGGTTCATGCTCAAAATCAAATCTATTCCTGAGTCCCCAGGATTTTCCAGCAGCGCTTGGAGCATATTAACATCTGTTTTGCGACGCTGTTCGTCCATCGTGCATTCCGCCAAACTATTAACCATAGGAGCGCTGCTTCCGTGCAACCAAGTGAACTACCCACCGCTAAATCGGAATACCGAATATAGTAGGGGCTTATGTACTTATAGGCGAGTGCCTCAGCTTAGACTTTCGTCCCAGCTTTGGTCTTACCTCGCCTTCTAAAGCAGAGACGGCTGCACCTTCCGCCTTTAGTATAGTGATATCTTCTGCTATCATACTTATCGCTGCGTTCGCCTCCCGATCGCGACGATCGGTCGCACAGTTAGGACAAGTCCATTCCCTCGCATCTAAGGGCATCTCGGTCATTTGATGGAAACAATTAGAATATAGTTTAGAACTGGGAAACCATCTATCAATCTCAAGTAAGTTCCCGCCTTTGCGTTCCAACTTGTAGGCTAAGAAGTTGGTAAAAGTTCCCAAATCTTCATCCGATATTGGTTTCGCCAAATTTGGATTGCCAACCATGCCCAAGACACTAAGGTTTTCTACTATGACTGCGAGGCGATCGCTGACAAACTTATAACTAAGTTTATGTATAAAATCTTGCCGCGAACTCTCAACCCGTTCGTATACCTTGGCAACAACTTTTCTATATTTGTACCTAGAATTACTTCTTGTCTGCTGGCGCCTTAACTTTTGCTGCTGGCGCTTCAAGTTCTTCTTGTGCTTGGCAAAGTGCTTGGCATTGTCATATTTAGATACTTTTTTGCCCTCGTTGACAATACCAAAGTGTTTCAATCCTAAATCAATGCCATAAATCCTAGCTTCTTTTGTTGTCTGGTTCTCACCCTCAATTTCACTCTGTATAGATGCCAGATATTTCCCTAAACAATTTTTACTAATAATTAAATTCTGAATTTTCCCCTCAATTAATCTATGTATTTTGGGTTTTGGTATTCCCGCATTGCCGAAAATTTTGACATTTTTATCTCCAAAATAGGATGTTTGACGATACTTAAATAACAGTTTTTTATCCTGAAGATTGAATTTAGTAAGCCCAGCCCATGTATCAAAAAAAATTGTAGGCAGCGGTTAATGTAAGCATTAGCTGGCACAAATTGGCTGTAACACTCATCTAACGATGCACTGCCATCTGATTTTTTGAGAGCAAGAAAAAGTGTGTTGAGCCTGGAGCAGCCAAGTTTTTTACGAGTTGTCTTATCAACTTCAATTGATTTATTTAGACCAGAATTCCACCACCAACGCGCACAACCTAAAGTGGTAACTACTTGTATTTGTTGATTTTGGGTAGGATACAAACGAACTTGGATAGCTTTGTGTAGCAATCAACATCACCTCCTCGGTTCTTCTATTCTCTCACAATATACAGTTGATGAGCAAAGAATTATGGAAAAGTTGGGTGACGGCGATTGCATTTTTCCTCTCTTGAAAGCTGTTCCAATAATTGCTCAAAGATGCAATGGTCGTCACCCGCGCTTCCCACTAAACGGAGTACGGTGATAGTGGGAAGCGCGCAAAATAGTTAAACCAGGATTCACAAGTCCCAACAGACACGCGGATAGCGCAACTAGCACCTAGAATCGCTAATAGTATTATGTTGCGCGCTTCTCTTGAGTAAAATCCCGGTAAAAAGCGCCGTCAGTCTGTCGGGGCGGTTTTCATATCGTTTCCGGTTGCATCAATATTGTTCAAATGTCCAAATGTCCAAACAGTAAACAGTCAATAGTCATGAAGAGTGCAACCGGAATTGATATCCCAGACAGTTCTAAATTTGACAAACCCGCCCCGACAGATTTGCAGCGGGACGGGTTTACTTTTACCTCGATCGGACTTAGGCTAAGAAACCGGGCTTCTGGGAAACTATTTGGTTTGGTAACGAGAAATCTCGAAAGAAACCCGGTTTCTGAGGAAGAGTGTGTCCTGGACTAAGTGAGTTATCTAGGATATTGCGCGAGTTTCAGCGCTACAGCTAACAAAAATCAACTAACTAGATTTACTGTACCGCTTGAGAGCGCAGCGCTGATTCCACAGCCAGCAGAGCTCGATCGACTTCAGCGGCAGTGACAATCAGCGGCGGGACAAACCTCAGCACTTTCGGCCCTGCGGGAACCAACAAAACTCCTGCGGCGATCGCAGATTTGACGATATCAGCGGATGTAAGTTCGATGTCAGCCTGCAATTCCATCCCGACAATCAAACCCCAGCCGCGCACTTCGGCAATTAAATGCGGATATTCGGCCGCCAGCTTGTTGAGCCCTGCTTTCAACTGTTCCCCGCGCTGCTGCACGTTTTCTAGAAGGTTTTCCCGTTCTAAAGTTTGGCAAACGCACAAAGCTACAGCGCAAGCAAAAGGATTGCCGCCGAAAGTGCTGGCGTGACTTCCTGGTTCAAATACATCGCAGTCAGATTTGCACAGCATAGCGCCGATCGGGATACCGCCGCCCAACCCTTTCGCCGACGTAAAGATATCCGGTTCAATGCCGAGGTTTTCGTAGCCCCAGTATTTGCCGCTGCGTCCCATCCCGACTTGCACTTCGTCGAGAATGAGCAAAATGCCTTTTTCGTCGCAAATTTCCCGAATTCGCTGGAAGTAGGCGATATCTCCGGGGCGAACTCCGCCTTCGCCTTGCAGCGCTTCCAGCATAATTGCAGCTACTTGGCGTTCGTCTTTGTCGAGTTGCTCGATCGCACTTTCGATCGCACTAATATCGTTGTAGGGCACGTAGTGAAATCCCGGCACCAACGGGCTAAAACCCTTCTGATATTTAGGCTGTCCCGTTGCCGTAATTGTCGCCAAAGTCCGCCCGTGGAAACTCGCAACAGCGGTAACGATTGTCGGATTCGAGATATTTAATTTTTCGTGGGCGTATTTGCGGGCGAGTTTAATTGCCGCTTCATTAGCTTCCGCGCCGGAGTTGCAAAAGAAGGCTCTGTCCGCGCAAGAATGGTCTACAAGCCACTTCGCTAGCTCGCCCTGTACGGGGATGTAATAAAGGTTAGAAACGTGGTGCAGGGTCTGAATTTGCTGAGTTACCGCTGCAATCATTGCCGGGTGGGCGTGTCCCAGAGTGCAGGTAGCAATGCCCGCCACAAAATCGAGATATTCGCGGCCCTCGGTATCCCAAACGCGGCAGCCCAGGCCCCGTTCTAGGGCGATCGCAAAACGCCCGTAAGTTGTCATTACATAGCTGTCGAAGCTCTCAGAACTGAAGGGACTGGCTTCGGCTTGCACGGTTGGTTCTTTTAGTAAGGTTTCTGGACTCACGAATCGCTCCTTAACACATAATATGCAGACCTCGATTGTACGGTAAAAATCCAGGTTAGCGGTGCAGGCTGTTAGTTTTGTCATAAAATCATAACAGTAACAACAATTAATCCCTCACAAATCTACTGATGAGTTATTACATTTCTCCTAACTTTCTCGATAAAGTTGCGGTGCACGTCACTAAGAACTTTTTAAATTTGCCCGGGGTAAGAGTTCCCCTAATTTTGGGAATTCACGGCCGTAAAGGAGAAGGAAAAACTTTTCAAACCGAACTGGTTTTTCGGCGGATGGGCTTTGAACCGGTGATGATATCAGGTGGGGAATTAGAAAGTCCGGATGCAGGAGATCCGTCGCGTTTAATTCGCTTGCGCTACCGGGAAGCGGCGGAGCAAGTTCGCGTGCGCGGCGAGATGTGCGCCATCTTTATTAACGATTTGGATGCTGGTGCTGGCAGGTTCGATACTACTACTCAATATACTGTCAATACTCAGATGGTCAATGCCACTCTGATGAATATTGCTGATAATCCAACTAACGTGCAGCTACCGGGAAGTTATGACAGCACGCCGCTGCACCGAGTGCCGATTATTGTCACTGGAAATGATTTTTCTACGCTTTACGCGCCGCTGATTCGTGACGGGCGGATGGAAAAGTTTTATTGGGAACCCAGCCGGGATGATAAAATTGGCATTGTTGGGGGAATTTTTGAGTCGGACAAATTGTCAAAAACCGATATTGTGGCGTTAGTGGATAATTTTGCCGATCAGGCGATCGACTTTTTTAGCGCTTTGCGATCGCGCATTTATGACGAACAAATCCGCGAATTCATTCACAAAGTAGGAATCGAGCGAGTTTCCAAGCGTTTGGTAAATACTTTGGAAGCAGCGCCAGATTTCCATAACCCGAATTTCAGTCTCGCTCATTTAATAGAAATGGGCAGTTTGATGGTGGGTCAACAAAAGCGGATTCAGGAAATGCGCTTAGTAGATGAATACAACCAATCGCGGCTTTTTAACGTTAAAGGAACCCCAAATGCTCCTGCTGCTGCGCCAACGCAAAGTCAATTAAACGACCCGTCATCCAAATATTATAAGGCTTACGATGAGCCAAGTTCTGAAGGTGGTAACGGTCATGCGGCGCGGCTGAGTTCCGAGGTATTGGAACAAGTAAAGCAGTTGTTAGCAAGAGGCTGCAAAATTGGTATGGAATATGCAGATAATCGCCGATTTAAAACTGGTTCTTGGCAAAGTTGCGCGACGATTCAAACTGCACAGGAAAAAGATGTGGTTGCATCTTTAGAAACTTGTTTGGCGGAACACGGCGGCGAATACGTGCGGCTGATTGGTATCGATCCAAAAGTCAAGCGCCGGGTAGTTGAAACAATTATTCAGCGGCCGAATGGTTAAAGCTAAAGTAGTCCGCCAGGGAATGAATTCCCTGTCTAATAGCTAAAGTCCTCTGAAGAGGACTAATGAGTTTAAAAGTTTTTCTTCTCAGTCCTCTTGAGAGGACTTTAGCTTTGAGGCAGGGGTTTCAACCCCTGTCGGACTATCGGTTTAACGTTAAGTTGACACAAATGAACACTGTTGTGTCCCTACAGGCAATATCCTCTTACTCTCGCCGTAGACTACTGGACAGACAGAGATGATGCAAACCAGCGGCGAATTAATTCAACTTGGAAACGGTAGCCCTCACTAACTTCCTCAATCAATTCGCGTTGCAGAAGTAAATTGAGAGCATCGGATTTATCGGGAAAGTTTTGCAAAATAGTTAATCGGCTGACTGTTGCCCCTTCTCCTTGTGCGGCCAAAAACTGCAAAATAGCTAATCCTGCTGCATCTACTTGATTGCTTTGAATATCGGCAAAAAAGAAACGACCAACACTTAAAGCGTCTGGTATTGCTGCTTCTACATCGGCTAAAGTTGCCAGTCGGCGGATAGATGGATTTTGCTCGTTTTTTAGTGCGATAATTTCAGCGCAGAGGAGTTGTATTAGGAAAGGGTGACAGCGGGTGAGTTGCAAAACTCGATCGACCGCATTGGGTTCGTAACGCAGGGTAAAATCTTGGACGGGGTGCTCAATTAGTTGACGCGCTTCGGGTTGTTTCAGGTAGCTGATATGAACGACTTGGACATTGATTAAATAGCTAGCCCAACGCTGAAATTCTTCTATTGTATGGGAACCAGCTAGCAGCACCTTGAAGCGGGGACGATGTTGAATCAGGTGACGCAACATTCCCAGAACATCCTCCTGATCAAAGCGTCCTTTTGTGATGGCATTATCTAGCGCCTCGAATTCATCCAAGGTAAGCAGGGCAATATTTTCTTGTAGCACTTCTTCTACTTTGTCCAGCCATTCATCAAAGCGGGTGAAAGGGTCATCTTCCAGTGTTTTGCGGTCAAGAGATGGGAGAGTGAAGGCACTTTGGCGCTTGGCTGAGTCTGCCATACTCCTAGCGATATTGTAGAGAAAACCAGCATAATCAGTCGTTGATGAAACTGGGCCTTGCAAGTCTACAAACATGGGAATGATAGTGCTGGGTAGCAAGCGTCCCAGGTTGTTGAGGAGGGATGTTTTGCCCATGCGCCGCTGACCGTAGAGTAGCAAGGGAGGGCGGCGGCGGTCTAGGAGTAATTGCTCGATACGCGTACCAATGTCAGCACGTCCGGTGAAGATTTCCTGTTGTTCTGTCAGGGGTACGCCGATGATATAAGGGTTGTCGATTTCTTGTCGTAGTTCAACTGCTTTCGCCTGTTCTTGCAAATAGTTGGTGACAATTTCATACCAACTATTTGCAATAGGGCGAAAACGTACTGCATATTTGTCACCACTGCGGGTCAATTCTCGAATTAAACCATTTAATCTTTCTGCTACAGCACTGAGGGCTAAACGCTGGTTGTAAGCACTATTTTGGTTGAGGGCTGCTGCTACATCCTCGCTGATGCTACTAAAACTACTTAGGAGGGAACTAACTGGACTATTCAGTTCTCCAATGGCTAGAGTGCGGTAGGCGTTAGGGATAGCAGCTACATCCGTACAACGTTCTAATTCCCGTGCATCAAGTTCAATTTGTACAGCTTGTGCAGCCCAACGCTGACGACTGGTACTTAAATAGTTGAGTGCAGCTTTGCCCTCTTCTGGGTTACGCTCTATTACGAAGAGAACGTGGTGGTCTAAGCCTTGCAGGGGAAAGCGCTGCCACTCATCCCAAAAAGCAGAATGGCAACGTAAGAAACTGGGTTTAGTAGTTGTGCGTCGTGTGTCTAGTTGGTAAAGCAGAATATTCCATCCCGTGAGGAAAGGATACAGTACCACTGGCAGCCATAAGTTAATAGTTATTCCGACGCCCAACACCACGCCCGACGCCACGCCCCACCCCACGCCCGACGCCACGCCCCACCCCACGCCCCACCCCACGCTCAACACCACGCCCAACACCACGCCCAACCCCACGCTCCGCACGAGATCCCACACGAAGCGCAACCCCACGCGCAACCCCACGCCCAACGCCACGCCCGACGCGACGCCCAACGCCACGCCCAACGCCACGCCCGACGCCACGCCCAACGCCACGCCCGACGCCACGCCCAACGCCACGCCGAACGCCACGCCACGCCGGACGCCGGACGCCACGCCGAACGCCACGCCATAGGCCACGCCCGACGCCACGCCCGACGCCACGCCCGACGCCACGCCCGACGCCACGCCTGACGCAATCTTTTCTACTGGCGCGCCTAGTAGCCAAAGCACTAAGGCAACAACAATTGAATTAGCTAGGACAGGCAAAACCAGGAATGCTTGTATTAGTAGCTTCCACAAAGCTGGATTTTGCCATCTTAAACGTCTTTTAATCTTAGATTCGGTGTCTAAAGCAGGGTCAATACGCTTGAGATGATTTTGCCAAGCCGAGGGACGAAAGAAAAGCCAGAACAGCAGTTGCAGGCTACCCAGAATTAGGTTGGGATGCTGTTCTGGTGAATCGGTGTAGGCGTTGCGCGGCACATTTGGCGAGGTCATCCGATTTTAGATTTTAGATTTTAGATTGAACCCACAGATAAATGCGAGGGCTGGCTATCAAATAGCTTTACGTACTTAATTTTGAGTAGTTTCATAAATATAACGATCGCTAGACAAATTTCTCAAATAAATGAGTGAAGGGCTGCATCTGTTGTAACCCTTCTTCACGCCACTTATCCCCCATTTTCCCCTCTTCCAGACTAAATAATCGTTCTCGACAAAGAATTTGCAGCAGCAGAGGCCAGCATTTACTTTGAGTCAAAATCCACTCGACATCCTCAGCCGGAAAAGGCATGGGCGAACTGGCTATCAACTCGCGCGCTTCAGCTTCAGTCAAAGCACCCAGAGTTGTGGTATATCCAAAAATATTGAAAAAAGGCGAACTATGTCCGGTGCTACGCGCTAATTCGATCGGCGAGTCTGGAGTTGCCAAGACAAAGCCTAAATTCCCATTGGTTTGGTTTGTTGCCAAAGAGCGTAAACTCTCCCAAAACCCATCATCTAATTCGGGACAGCGTTGCAATCCTGCGCCAATTTCATCTAATAGGATGACTGTAGGGTGACGTAAATTACTGCTAACCGCATCCATAAATCTATCTAAGTCGCAAGGGTTAGGTACTGACATTTTTAGGCATTCTAAAATGTAGCGCAGCAGCCCTTCCCGACTCTGCCGTCGCGCATCTTGAAAATCTACGAAAATCCAACGATAGTTTTCTGGAGAGGGCAACCAGTCAGATTTTTGACCGCGGCGCAACTGTTCTGTTGGGGTGGTGGTAATATTTTTCAAGTATTGCAGCAAAGAAGTCTTGCCACTGCGCCTCTTGCCGATAATCGCAGCATTTTGCAGGGGACGGCGTTTCAGTAAGTCGAATAGGCGTTTTAGTTCCTTCTGCCGCCCGAAAAAGTAGCGCGGATGGGTGATGGGAGTGCCAGTGATGAAAGCGGAGGTTTCCTCAAAGATTTGCTTAGGGATAGTTTCGTCTTGATGCGCGATATTTCTCCATTCATACCCCAATCTTTCGCTAATTTCCAGAAAATTTATATAATCAACAGGTTTACCCACAAGAAAGTTCTTGACTGTGGATAGCCCAATGCCCAATTCTTCAGCCAAAGCCTTCTGACTCGGAAAGCCGTTGCGTCCTAAGGCCGATTTGAGTTGTTCGATACACCCTGGAGAAACTTTGAGCGATCGCCCCATGATGCCTCTACAGAAAATTACTCATCCGAATTATAGATTTAATCTCAACTACAAGTCAACCAACAAGTCAACCTCACTCGACTCTGAACTCAACCTTGCTTGATTTTTAATAGAATAGTAGCGTTGAATTTACACCTATGTCGGACAATAAATTACATCCCAAGCAAGCACCATCCTCCGATGATTCTGCCAAGCTCGATCGCAAGATTATTCAAGACGGTCGGCGTCAAGGGCGTTGGATTTCTAACGCAACTCTTGCATTCATCATTGCCAGCAATTTTGTCAATATTTTATGCATCGGATTGTTGTTTTTTGGCAAAGTTCCAGAAGGAACAATTACCGCGACTAGCGGCTTAACAACAAATATTGTTAGCTTGCTGGTCATGTTTGCGAAAGAAAATAACGATCGACTCGATCGCCTAGCCAAAGAATTCAAAGACGACGATTAAATAAAAATCGTTAAAGTAGGGTGCGCCTTCCGCACCTGACAAGTTACAAATTCAACTAATGCGCGCTTTACAAGTCAAAGTAGGGTGCGCCTTCCGCACCTGACAAATTCAACTAATACGCACCTGACAAATTCAAATTAAATTATGCAAAAATTTCTCAAAAGTTGCGCGCTCTGGCATAGCACCTTGAGCACCCACTTTAGTTGTGCACAGAGCGCCCGCTGCTGCGCCCCACCGCACCGCCTCTGACAAGGACAGACCGGCATCTAATGCAGAGGCCAACCCGCCGTTAAAAGCATCGCCAGCAGCCACAGTGTCGATCGCCTCCACAGCAAAAGCGGGTACAAAAAAGGTTTCATCCGCCGTAACAGCCACAGCCCCGCGATCGCCCAATTTGACAATAACATTCTTGACACCGCGCTCCTGCAAGTGTTTGGCAGCTACAATCGCTGTTTCCGTGTCATTCACCCGAAAACCCACTAACTGGCTGGCTTCCACTTCATTCGGCGTGATAATGTCAATTAGCGGATAAAGTTCGATCGGCAAATCCGCCCTAGCCGGTGCTGGATCGAGAATAACTCGCACCCCCGCTTCACGAGCAGCTTTCGCAGCTTTTTGGACAACTTCCAGGGGAATTTCTAACTGTAACAGTAAGGATGTAGCTGCTGTTAAGAGTTTTTTGAGACGTTCTAGATCTGCTTCACCGACATTGTTATTCGCACCCGGAATCACAATAATATTATTTTGACCTGTCTCGTCTACGGCGATAATTGCCACTCCTGAATGAGTGTTTTGGTCGATTAATACATTGTCTGTATTTACCCCATAAGATTGTAAATTTGTCAATAATTCTTCAGCAAATTTATCTTTGCCGACGCGGCCGATGATGTGGGTGGAAATGCCGAGACGGGCGGAGGCGACAGCTTGATTTGCTCCTTTGCCGCCGCCGGCCGTGAAAAAATTGCTACCGATGATTGTTTCGCCCGGCTGCGGCAACCGGGGAGTTTTTGCTGCTAGGTCGATGTTGATACTGCCGAATACGATGATGGTCATAATTTAAATTGGGAATTGGGCATGGGGCATGGGCCATGGGGCCTTATAGAATTGGGAATGGGTAATGGGTAGCAACTCGCAAATAACCCATAACGAATAGACATCTCCCATAATTATCGTGGAACAGGCAGGAGGCCTGTTCAAAATCTGCTTTTTAGGAGAAGTCTAATAACAACAGTCAACGGCCAACAAACAACAGCTAACAGCCAACACTCAACAGCCAACACTCAACAGCCAACAACCAACGGCCATCAAACGTGCTAGAACAGTTATGGTCTCCACCGGTCAATTCAATGGCTGCAATTACTCTCGATCGCAATCCCTGTGTCCTGCTAGTTGAAACAGACGAAGTTCTCGCCGGACACTTGAGTCTCGACTTAAAATCCTCCGGCTACGAACCGGTAGTGGCTTCTAATACCGCCACCGGCCAACATTTAGCCCATGAATTGCAGCCAGCTTTGATTGTAATCGATCGGATACTTGGCCCTGAGTCGGGGCTGTCACTGTGTTCTTACCTCAGAAGTATTGGCAATCGGGTGCCGGTACTGCTATTGGTCGGTCGCGATACAGTTGACGATCGCGTAGCTTGTCTGGAAGCTGGCGCGGATGATTATTTTCTCAAACCTTACCGCACTGAGGAGTTTTTGCAGTTGGTGCGCTTGTATTTGCAGCCGGATAACACCAGCAACGAACAATTGAGGTTTGGCGATTTAGTTTTGGATTTAGCCTCTAGGCGGGCCCTGCGCAACGGACGGGCGATCGACCTGACGATGAAGGAATTTGAGCTGCTAAAGTATTTGATGGAACATCCCCGCGAGGTTTTGACTCGGGAACAAATTCTGGAAAATGTTTGGGGTTACGACTTTTTGGGCGAGTCGAATGTGATTGAGGTTTACATCCGCTATCTGCGCCTCAAGATCGAAGATGAGGGCGAAAAGCGCTTGATTCAGACGGTGCGCGGTGTTGGCTACGTGATGCGCGAATCTTGAAGCAGTCAGTTGACAGTTGACAGTTGAGAGTTGACAGTTGGTTCCTATGTCCAATTGCCAATTCCCAATCTAAAATCTAAAATCTAAAATCTAAAATCATTATGAATTATTTAGGTAATTTGCTGAGTATTGCGGTAATTCTATTTTTGCTGGGATGTTCGCCGACTTTACCTGTTGCGAATACTGGTGCTACTGGTATTTTGGCGTCGCAGTCTCCGACGGCGACAACATCGGGTCAAGTGCTGCCTGTTTCTGCTAGAGCTCGGATAGCCGATCGCCCGTCAGCGGAGCCCTCGAAGAGGATTGAACTCGAAGTGGCGAAAACAGTGGAACAACAGGCTATGGGTTTAATGTACAGAACTTCTTTGCCGGATGACAGAGGAATGCTGTTTGAGTTTAAATCGGCGCGGCAGGTCAATTTTTGGATGAAAAATTGCAAGATTTCTCTGGATATGATTTTTCTGCGGAATGGGGTGGTTGAGGCGATCGAAGTTTCTGCACCTCCTTGTACTGCCGATCCTTGTCCTACCTACGGGCCCAACACTGTTGTCGATCGAGTTATTGAACTCCGGGGCGGGCGAGCTGCTGAACTCGGTGTCAAAGTGGGCGATCGTATTGAAATCGAGTTTTTCCAGTAAAACTACGGATTGTTTCAGTTGGCGATTGTATAGGGGCTAGAAACCTGGTTTCTTGCGATATTTGTCGTTACTCAACCCAAAATTTCCTAGAAACCCGGTTTCTGAGGTCAACCTGCCTCAGCGAACTAAGTTTTGAGGTTGTAGTCTGAAACCCTTATTCTCCGGTTGGCAATCAAAAAATGTCCAAACTGTTGTTCTAGTAAAACCTGCACACAAACACAATCCCCCAGAGATCCGCCTGCCTTCGGAATACCGAATAAAATTTAGAAACTTTACAAAAATTGATTAAATTTGTTAAAACTTTAATGTAAAATTCAATACAAACACCAACAGATTTGCTACGATGTCGATCTCAGCCAGTCTGGAGTTGAGCTTGTTTGCGGAAGCTGTAGATAGTTGGTCGCGGGTATGAGACGAGTCAGCGATTCGTTACCAATCCTGAGAGACGATACTCAGCCTCAAGAGGTAGCAGCACGAAAAGAAATTCTCTGGGACTTCTGAACTTCGAGCTAAATCTACTAAACCTATCGGAAGTAAAATGCTACAAGCCTAGTTATTTGGCAAAGTTAACTTCTGGTAGCAGGTTGGGGTTGGATCGAAATATCTAACCAATGTTTCGGAAGTAGATTTGCGGATTCTGCATTTGGGCAGATGAAGTTAAACTCTGAACCTGGTTTATTAGTTTTAGGTAGCAGAATTTATTCCGATTCGCGCTGCAAAGATGCCGAGGTATTCAGTTTAGATTCGATCGCGCTGGCAGCAGCAAAAGTGCAAAACCTTTAGCTTTTTGGAAAAGGTTGGCTTTATAGTCGCACTCAGCATTACATTTGGCAGTTTCAACTGCCAATACTGTTAAAACAGTTATCTACGGTTACAAGACAGATTTAAAACTGGCTTATTACTAATCACAAAACATCAGGTTCCCATTAGAAAATGGTGTCCTATACTTAGAGGTGAAATCAGATGGCATCCGCTACATACACTCGATTAATTCGATTTTTACAAGAAGATTTGGCAATTTCTCCCGCGTCAATTGCTGTCGCCGAACGTGGCGGTGACAAACAGCGCCAGCGCGATAAAGACCCGAATTCCTTGCCGATGGTTCTGTGGCAATACGGTTTAGTCACTCTCGAACAGTTGGATAAAATCTTTGATTGGTTATCCGAAGCATATTAAAAGGATTTTAGATTTTAGAGACAATCCAAAATCCAAAATCCTTTAACAACTGAGATTAGGATTCAGCCAAGAATTTGGCAGCAGCGGCAACGCCGGCACCAGGAGTATAGCCTTCATGGCCCAATTCTCGCAACACCGCCTCTAAAGAGGAAATTGCTGCTAGGATATCGCGATCGGACACAAAGCCCAAATGGCCGATTCGGAAGATTTTACCTTTCAAATGGTCTTGTCCGTCGGCGAGAGCAATGTCAAATCTTTTTCTCATCAACGTCCGCACTTTTTGAGCATCTACCGATTCTGGTGGCATAACCGAGGTAATCGCAGGGCTGGCGGCATCGTCAGCGGCAAACAAGGGCAAACCTAAAGCTTTTACAGCAGCGCGAGTAATTGTCATCAACCGTTTGTGCCGGGCGAAAACGTTTTCTAATCCTTCGGCTTTCATCATCTGCAATGTTACTTGCAGTGCAAAAAACATATTGACCGGCGGAGTAAAAGGAGTGGTATTTTTGGCAGCTTCTTTGCGGTATTTGCCCAAATCTAAATAATAGCGGGGCAGTTTCGCAGTTTTGTAAGCTTCCCAAGCTTTGGGACTAACGGCCACAAAACCCAAACCCGGGGGAATCATGTAAGCTTTCTGAGAACCCGAAGCAATGACATCGATGCCCCAAGCGTCCATCGGAATATTGACAGCCCCTAAGCTAGTGACAGCATCGACCATAATTAAAGCTTCACCGTGGGCTTTAACGTGGCGGTTGATGGTTTCGAGGTCGTTGAGGACACCGGTGGAGGTTTCCGAGTGGGTGATGATGACAGCTTTGATTTGCTTCTCTGTATCTGCTTCGAGTTTTTCGCGGAAGTGTTCGGGGTTTAAAGGTTGGCCCCACTCAGCTTTAATAATTTCGGCGTTTAAACCGTAAGCTTCGGCAACTTCAGCCCAGCGTTCACCAAATTTGCCGTTAGTACCGACTAAAACTCGATCGCCCCCACTCAGGAAATTAATTATCCCAGCTTCCATCGCCCCGGTACCGGAAACGGTTAAACTCAGCACGTCGCTGCTGGTTTGGTGCAACCATTTGAGATTTTCGGTACAATCTGCAAAAATCGCGTCAAATTCCTTGCTGCGGTGGCCCATCGGGTGTTTTGCCATCGCTAACAATGCCGCTTCCGGCACCGGCGTCGGGCCGGGAATCATCAGCATTAATTTGTTGTCCATGATATTGTCCTAACTTTTCCTGTGGGAGTTATATAGAATAAATCAAATACGATACGTCACGTCGCTACTCTAAGTTTTTTAACTTTTAACTCCCTTGTGGTTAATTTCATTTAGAGACCAGCGGTGTTCTACCGCTAAGTTCGATCGCTCGCAGCTTTGTTCTAATTGCTTTTGAATGGCAAGGGCTTTGCGCAGGGTAATAATAAGTTGGTGAACTTGTTGCTGCTGCGGCGATTGTGGACTGACAGCAAACATTGTTTTGCGTTCTAACAATTGAAGTAGCAATTCATAATGAATGTACGAAGGAAGGGGGATTGGCTCCATGAAAGCTAACATACCTCAGCGAACCGACACCCCATTGCAATTGCATGAGGCATCACAGGTGAACATTAGATGCCCGATTTTTTATTTGTTTTCTCACCGTACAAAAACCCCTGCTTTGCCGATCGAATATTCGGGGCTGGGTGCGTTGGACACGCTAAATCTTGCGATCGACAGGCTTACAGAATAGATTTAATTGCTTTCTGGCAAAATATTTCTATGCCATGTAGCTTTGAGTGCTATTTCTTTTTTACAGTAGCGCTTGAGTCGATGCAGGCTAGAAATTCTCATTATTTACCTACTTAATCACTTTTTATCAGAATTAAGGGGGATTTGTCAAGCGGTCTCGCCTTTCACAGACCCGGATGGGCTTCCACAAGGGAGGCTAAAGCGGCGCCTGGATCGGGCTGTTTGACCAGAGATTCGCCGATGAGGACGGCTTCTGCTCCGGCGCTGGCAAGTTGAGTTAGGTCGTCGGGAGTGTGGATTCCTGACTCGCTGACGATGAGGATGCCTTTTGCTTGGATTTCGGTTTGGCGCGAGGCTAATAGTTGGCTGGTGGTTTCTAGGCTGACGGAAAAGTCTGCTAGGTTGCGGTTGTTGATACCGATCAGGTTGACGCCTTCTAGGGTTAATACTCGATCGAGTTCTTCGAGAGTGTGAACTTCTATTAAAGCTGTCATGCCCAGAGTCTTGACAATTTTGACAAAATATTGTAAGTCTTTGTCAGATAGAATAGCGGCGATTAACAAAACAGCATCAGCGCCGTGAATGCGGGCGAGATAGATTTGGTAGGGATAGATAATAAACTCTTTGCAAAGCAGGGGTAAATCGACGGCGGTACGGATTTTAGCTAGGTTTTCAAAGCTGCCTTGAAAGAACTTTTCATCGGTGAGTACGGAGATGCAGCTAGCGCCGTTTTGTTGGTAAGCTAGGGCGATCGCCACTGGGTCGAAATCTTCGCGAATTACTCCTTTGCTAGGGGAAGCTTTTTTGACTTCGGCGATGATAGCGGGTGTGGTTTTGCCGTTTTTAAGGGCGGCAAGAAAGTCGCGAGTAGGCGGTGCAAAGGGGAGTTTTTTGTGAAGTTCGGATAAGGGAGTGCGATCGCGCTTTTGGGCCACTTCAGCTTCTTTTTGCCAGACGATTTCTTCGAGGATGTGCTGGGGCTCGGCGTCGGGTACGGCGATTTGGTAGCTGAGGTAGAGTACGGAGACTGATGTGCTGGGGGGACGGCGGCGGATTTGAAGCATGATAGGGGGATAAAGGGCGATCGTAACAAGTTTCAACGTATTATATAATGGTTTACAATTAATCAAACAGAAACAAACCCGGATTTACATGAAAAAATTTTCCCAAAGCCTCAGCTTGTTTTTTGCTAATTTCTAGCTGACCGTTAACGAGTTCAGTTACCGTCTCAACTGTGCCAATAATTTCTACTAAATCTGCTAGTTTTAAACTTCTAGCATCCATCAAATGAAGAAGTCTTGAGTGGGGAGTTGAAGCATTCAGTTGATAGTGAGTTTCTTCATAATCCTCAATTAGTTTGACTAAAAGTTCTAACAGAATATCTTCTTCGGAAGTTAGATTTTCCCGAGAGAGCAAGTTTTCAACTATTTCTAAAAAAGTTTCGTTTTCATCTTCATTTTTGATGATTCGAGGTTGATACTGAGAGAGCAGGCTGCTGTACCTGTCGGAGTCAAAAGTAAGGGTCATTTTTCCAGTTGTCTTTGTCATATTCTGCATGAGTCAAAATGTACTTGATATACACAATCTGCTTTTAATAGTTAAGACTTACGATTAAGCGATATTTATTTCCTTTGACATTGAAAATTGTAAAATTTCCAACTGCTTCAGCTTGAGGATACATAGTTTGAACATCAATAAGTTTAGTCCAGTTGGCTTGACTAGCAATCTTGTACCAATCATCGAGGGCTTCGCAGGAATCAGCATGATTTTGGCAGTAGTCTCTTAATTTTTTGCGGCTGATAACGTGCATTTAGCGATCGTTCAGATGTTTTGCAGATACCTAATTCTATCAAACTTAAGTGCGAACGGCTAAAACCCCAATTTTACGAAAAGGGCGATCGGGCTTCTTTTTCTATGTTTGGGCGGGAATAGTTAGTTTTGACATACTCTTTTAGTACCGGTTCAAGGGTAAAAAATGTGCGCTCGCCCTCCTGGATTTTTTCAACTAATGAACGCCGCCCCAAGGATTGCATAACTTTCAAAAATTGCGATCGAGATAATTGCAGATTCTCTGGCACTTTTGAGATGGAAACTGGCGCGGTTTCACTCGCTAGCCATGACATTACCTGTTTCTCCGACTCGGATAAGCGATTAAATGGCTGATGCAGTAAAGATTCTAAATCACCTAAAAATAGTGTATCCTCAGACAAAAATTCCGATAGGCTGCCGTTAAATAAATCTTGAATCATTGTCGCAACTATTTTTAACCACAAGGGATTGCCTCTGTATTGTTCAATTAGTTCTGACAATTTTGCATCTTCAGTTAAACCTTTTTCTCTAAGGATTTCCCCCGCTTCAGCACCTAAACCATTCAGTTGCAATGAGCGAATTGGCTGATTTTTGCCTTCTAATGCGGCGATTTCTCTAGGCTTTTCCGAACTGAGCAACACTAAACAACTATTGTGAGATAATTCTCCTACCTGTTTGAAGAGTGTGCCGTAATCTTCATATCCAGGTTGGTAAATACCAGCGAGTTGTCCGCTGCTATTTATCATTTGTACGTCATCGAGTATCAGCAGACAGCGGTATTTTTGCAAGTAGTTCAGTAGGGGCAATCCCCCCGTGGTTGCCCCATTCTCTGGGACAACCACGCCGTCGGCATTTGAAGCTGGCACGGGGGCGCAGCCCCAACTGAAACATTGAATGATACTTGTTTGAAGTATTGACAGGGGTGGAAATGTGGCGAGACTTCGCCAGATGATGAAATCAAATTCATGTTTGATTTGTTCTACTAGGTGTACGGCGAGTGCGGTTTTGCCAATGCCGATTATGCCGTGTATGGAGAGTAGGCGGGTGTTTTCTTGTAAAATCCACTGTTTGAGGGTGGTGAGTTCGGATGTGCGATCGTAAAAAATGCCAGACTTAGGCATTTCAGCTAAGAATTGACGCAATTTTGGTTCAGTGTTGCCTTTGTTTAGAGGTTCTTCATCGGTTGGTGAATTGGGGACTTTTAGGGACTGTGAATTATTTTCACAGAAGTTGACGTTACCAATGTGTACAAAGTCTTTATTAAAGTTCCAGAGATTTGAGAATTTTACTTCCTCCAATCTGACTCTAAAATTTGCTTTATTGACTTCTTCGCCTAATATTTTGGAAAATAGCTGCCATAATTCCGATGCAACATCCTTGACGTGACCTTCCGTACAGTGAAATTCATCTGCTATTTTTGAGTATTTCTGACCTTGCCAAGCATTACGAAGTATAGAGTGTTGTAGAGGTTCTAAGTGTTTTCCCGTATTGGCAAAAACTAAGTCATCGGCCAAATTTAAGATTTCCTGAGCGTCCATAGGTAGGCTAAATGTCGGATTTGTACTGATTTTATCCTACTTTTTAGGATTTTATCCTACTTTAGTAGGTTGTTTAATTTCCGACTTGACTAATTTGAAATTTTATTATAGAAATAAGGTAACTATAACTGACAGTGACATATAAACTTTGTAGGCAAGCGAAGTGAAATATTTAAACACAGTACGAAGATTCGCAAAAATCTCGACTCTATTTTTCCTGAGTGTATTCTTGACATATAGCTGTTCAATGACGGAAACTTTGTTTGAAAAAAAACTGGAGTTTCCCACCGCCAGATTAGAAATTAAAGTTACTAGCACACCATCTGGACAAGCTGATTTAGGCGCTGGTCAGGTTATGACCTTTGCTGAAGCCAAATCACTTAAATCTAATGGCACAAAGATCAGAATCCCGAACCCATCAGGTCAGTCTACTTCTGTTGTCGCAGCTAAATTTGGTAATGAAATCAGGCTGCTGGATTTTGTGATTCCAGGCGAACGCGAGCAGCCTGAATTGAGCTTTGAGTCAACGGCTAGAAGTTTGGTGTTTATGAACCCTATATTTTCTAGCTTGTCTTTCGAGCAGCGTGTTTCTGTGTTTAAAGCTGTTAGTAAAAATTCTCAATTTCAAGAGCTAGTGAAGCTGGTATCTGAGTCTCTGTCAATTTTAGACGAAAAAGCGATCGATCTATCCTCTGACATTGCTCTGTCAGTAGCAAAATCTCTGTTTGCAAAATCTCCTAGTGTTACAGCCCCTTCAAAGCCCAGTCCTGTAGTAACACCAGTAAAACCAAATAATTCTGCCAACCCTTTTGATCAAGTACAATTTCCGAAACCCGTGTGCGGTGACTCATTACCTGCAGACCCCAAAGCCTATCCTGTCAATCTGTATCCTGTTTTTGTGGATTACAGCGAGAGTAACCTACAAACAGTCACATCTAAATTTTGTCAAGATGCTTTATTAAAAACCATAGAGAAAACAGGTAAGCAGGCAGTACAGGTAGGCTCTTTTTTAACTGTTGACCGTGCTAATGCTTTTAAAGAGTTCATGCTCAAAAACATTGGAAGTGGTGAAGTTGGTGAAGAACCTACTGTAATAGAATTTCAACCTACATCAAAACTTAATAGCGACTTCAAAAATCTAGTTGCTGCTGATAATTCAAAATTGGGGTTGTTTGATTGGTTCGTGCCACCAGCCAATGCTCAATCAGGAACCAGCAAAATTAAATATGAGATTGCCCAGCAATTAGATAGAAATTCGGTACTTCTTGGTCAGGATACACCTCTAGTTTTACACGGGCTAGAATTGGAATCAACCTCAGATGGAATCAAGATTTCTGGGACTACTCCAGTCGCCCAACAGGTATTAGTTCTTCCTGCTGGGAAATTTCCTCCCTTTAAACAGGTAACTTCAGAAGATTACAAAAATGGTGGCATCCGTGAATCTGATATTGTTGCCGAAGAAATATTTTTATCAACTGACATAAACTTACCGTTCATAGACAACCAATTACCGAGTGAACCATTTAGTGAGATTCTCAAGCCTAAAACTGGGAGTTGGAAACCTGGTACTTACGATGTAATTATGTCGCCAGGTATTAAGTATAACAGAAACGGCAAGTATGAATTTGGAGCTTATGGTTGGAATAGGGGGGTAGCAGTGATAAATGCTTTTGCGGCATTTGATACCTGGCTCGATCTTAATCAATTAAAAGTAGGGGGAAATAAAATAGGGGGAAATGCAACTGAAACGCCTAAAGAAAAAATGATTAGAATAGCTACTAAATTAAATAAAGCAAATTTACTTAGAGATGATTGTGACAGAGATTTAATTAAGCAGAAAGAAGGTGATAACTCCTTTATTACTTTAATGAATTGTTTCGGAAAGCGAGCAAATATATTTCAAATTGCAGCGATTGTATATGATGTTGACGGCGATAAAATTGTGAGTGAATTATTCGGTAAATTATTTAATTTGCAGGGTAAACAGCATGAAAGCCTCTTGAAAAAAGTAGGTCAGGGAGGTAATTTATTACTTACCTTGGGTGATGCAGGCAAAAATACTTACACCAGCTTTATGATTGGTGAAAGTATGACTCGCGATATAGTCAAAGGGCCTTACATAGGTCAATTCACTGTTACAGAGATTCCACCAGATCCAGCACTTGTGGCATTATCTAACTCGACAAATATAGGAGAGTTTCAAGAAGTAAAAGTTAACTGCGATGCCAACCCTGCGGCTAAGTTCATAGATTTAGTTATTGAATGCGCCGTAAATGGATTATTATCCGTTAAAAATTATAGTAGTAGTTGGTATGAGATAGTTGAATCTGAAGGAGTATTAAGTCTGACACCTCCGGGTCAAGAAACTCTACTAGGTTCTTTTACTGGCACTCCTGGTAAAATAAATGATTACAATTTGAGAAAGCCTTTCTTCAAAGCTAAACCTGGTGGGGACTTTACTGGATATAGCGCAACTGTTCAAGCTAGAAAATATGCAGGCATACCTACAAGGAAGGTGGTGATTAACTGTGATAGTAATCCGATTGGGGTTTGGGGGACGGGCTTATTTCCTAGATGCACTTCCGAAGGAACATATGTTAAGGTAAGTTTTCAAGGACAACATGGAGTGCAAATCACTCTAGACAACGGGAAAATACTCGAATACGAAGCTGGTTTTTTGGGGCTGCCCTCATCAGGCTGGATTACTTCGGATCGTCGCTCAGTTGAGTTTACTATTACACCTAAGTAGTGAGTAATGCGAGCGCCAATTGGAGATGCCAATCTCCAAGTGATTGATGAAAACTGGCTCAGTGATCGGGAATCCCCTTTTGTTGTTGCCAAAATTCAGCCAGATTTGCAGCAGTTTGCCTAAAGTGCGCCCTTCAATCATTTACCACAAATATGATCGTTAACGATAAACTTAAGAACATACTGATGCAATTACGATCGCACTTCGAGCAACTCTACGGCGATCGCCTCACACAAATGGTGCTCTACGGTTCCCAAGCCAGAGGCGATGCACGCCCCGACTCTGATATTGATATTTTAGTCGTCCTCAAAGGGCAAGTAAACCCAGGCGAAGAAATTAAAATAACCAGCCACATTCGAGCCGATTTGTCGCTCCAAAATGATGAAGTCATTAGCTGTCTGTTTATGGACGAACAGCGATTTATACATTACAACGGGCCTTTATTGAGGAATATTCGCAAAGAGGGAATGTCATTTCTCAATCAGCCTTTGACGGGCGGGCAGGATGCCCACCCCACAAAAAAACTTACTCTTTGTGGAACAGGCATCTTGCCTGTTCAGGAGAATGCTAAAAGATGCAATTGCGAACACTTTCATCTCCTTTAACTTTCTCTACTGCCGCCCTACAACAGAATACTGAAATCCCCGACTTATTGAATAAGTCGGGGATATAAAACAATAAAACTGCCCCTACAGATTAATGACTACCCGCTCCAGCCGCCCGTTTGAAAGCCTCATCCAACACTTCCGAAAGCGTCGGGTGAGTGTGAACTCGGAATGCTAAATTGTTAACAGACTCGCGCTGGGCGATCGCATTTGCCGCCTCCTGAATTAAATCCGAAGCGTGCAAACCGAAAATGTGAACTCCCAACAACTCCCCAGTATCTTTCCGGAAAATCACCTTAGCCGTACCGTCAGTTTCCCCTTCAGCAATAGCTTTAGAATTTCCCTTAAAATAAGTCTTGACAGAAGCTACCTCAAACCCTTCAGTTTTTCCTAACTCCTTCGCCGCAGGTTCAGTCATCCCCACATAGCTAATTTCCGGGTGAGTAAACGCCGCCGCCGGGATACTCAAATAGTCAACTTCGCGGGCACGGCCACAAATATTTTCTACTGCGGCAATTCCCTGAGCAGACGCAGAATGCGCTAACATCATCTTGCCGTTAACATCGCCGATCGCCCACAAATTTTGCACCGGTTCTCCCGCCACCAAAACCTGCATCTTATCGTTAACTGGGATATAACCGCGCATCGTTTCCACGCCAACAGTTTCTAATCCCAAATTCTTGCTCACCGGAACTCTGCCAGTTGCTACCAAACAAGCATCAACTTCCAAAACTTCGACAACTTCCTTAGTTTTGAAATCAGCTAATTCAATAATTACCGGCGAACCTGGAATAATCTTCTTCGCCAACAACCCAACTTTTGTTTCAATATCGCGAGGTGCAATTAACACTCGTTCTGCCAACTTAGCAATATCCGGGTCAAAAGTCGGCATCAATTGGTCTAGAGCTTCAATCATCGTAATTTCGCAGCCCAGGGCCGTGTAAATATCCGAAAACTCCAAACCGATATAACCGCTGCCAATAATTGCAATCCACTTCGGCAGCGATTCCAACCTGACAGCATCGTCACTGGTAAATACAGTTTTGCCGTCAATTTCTATCCCGGGGGGGACAAAGGGAACTGAACCGGGAGCGAGAATAATATCCTTGGCAGTAATAGTTTTCTCGCCTTTATCCGTTTCGACGGTAATTTTTTGAGAACCGGCGATTTTGCCCCAACCTTGGATAGTATCGACGTTCAAACGTTTGAGGCTGTTGGTCAAGTCGCCGCGAAGTTTGCTAACAATGGTATTCGCGTGATTGGCGATCGCCCCGCGATCGAAATCTACACTCCCCAATTGAATTCCCAAAGTCTTCAGGTGGTGGGCATTCCGCAAATCTCGCACCCGCCCGGAAGCTGCCAACAGCGCCTTAGAGGGAATGCAGCCGCGGTTGACGCAAGTCCCGCCCATGTCTCCCGCTTCGATAATTGCCACTTTCAGCCCGCAGCTAACCGCGTGTATGGCCGCGCCGTGTCCGCCCACGCCAGCGCCGATAATTGCTAAATCGTAATCAAATCCCTGAGTCACCTTAAAATCTCCTAATGCCTTTGAAATCTTAGGACTCAAGCAAAAAACACCGTCTGTCCGTCCTTTCGAGCTGGCGCGTTGCCATCGCAACCCTTGAACAGCGGTAATAGTTGCGCAAGTCCTGTTTCCTTATTCTCGACTAGACTAGGGTTAATTAGACAACGAAAGAGCCGTAACTGAGATTTTTTCAGGGTCAATGATTTTGAGCAGGGTCTGCACCGAGTCTCAAATCACTCAGTAGGCGGGTGTAGAGTTAAATATAGTTTGAAGGCTGACAATGCCCGCAGCAGGTTTTATATGGGGCAGCAAGTTCAGCCACAGGCATTCCCATCGCCCGGTTAAATTCTGTCCTCCTGCTTGTTTTAGTCGGTTTTCATGTCTAATATCTGCACGCGCCGGGGCGGACAGACTTTGTTGGCAAATTTTAGACCCTATGGAGTGGCTTATGACGGATGACGACGACCAGAAAGATTTACGCCGGGCCTCGGCTCAATCATTTTTTGAGTCCCTGGATGAATTGTTCGATTCTATAGAATCGAACAGCAGTCAAGCTGCACAACCTAAATCTCCACCGCCTCCGGCTAAGTCTTCGAGTCAATCTTCGAGTTTGCCGAAGAAGACTAGACCTGCGAAAATTAATTTGTCGGATTTTGAAGATGCGATCGCCGATTTGGAACAGTTTCTCCAGAACAAACACCAGAAACGCCCGGAATCCAATCAATAGTGCGATCGACACATTTTCAAGTAATGACTGTTGACTGTTGACAAGCGAAAAATTTTAGACCTAATTTCCAGCTCCCAGATTCATCTGTGGAGTCAAATTTTCAATCTAAAATCTAAAATCGACTGGCTGTTAACGGTGCTTTCGGCTTAAGCTGCTTAGGTTGCAGCCTACAATACATTCACATTTCGTTGAGGATTGCTTTACCAGAATCAAGCCGCATAAATTAGCTCAATTTACTATTAATAGCCTTGTTTTTATGCCTTGACTGCAGCGGTAATTGCCTCGATCGCACTTCGATCGCCCGATCGCCGATCGCACTTAAAGGCAACTCGAATTCTTCAATATCATTGCGGAACTTCACCGCAATATCAGCACCGTTAATAATTGCTCCCAACAGCCGCGGGCCGGATTTATGCGACTCCTCCTCCTCAGATTCCAGCAACTGATCTGCCGCCTCAGACAACATACTAGACAAAGTGTAACCAGGCCGCGCCACCAAAATCATACCGTCCGTGTACGGTTCCAGCGTCAGCGCGTCGTTGCACTCGCTCAACGCCGGAGAATCCACAACCACAAAATCAAAGCGGTTGCGAACATCGTCGAACAATCTCCGCATTTCGCTCGATTCGAGTACGGCAGAGGCCTGCCGCAAAAAGCCCGGACTCGGTACCACATATAGGTTCTCTACCTCGGGAACCAAAAAGACGCACTCGCTAATATTGCCGTAATAGTGCAAAGGTTCCACCGCCGCCAGAGGATCAGCAGCGATTTTCAAAGATTCAACGTTAGAAGCCGATCGCAAATCTGCTTCAATTAACAAAGTCCGCTTACCCGATCGAGCCGACGCAATTGCCAAATTGTAAGCACTAAAACTTTTCCCCTCTAAACCGGCCGCCGAAGTCAGCAGCACCACCTTCACCGGTTTGTCCCCGATCCGCCGCAAATTAGTGCGCAACCGCTCGTAAAATTCCAAATAGGGAGAATTTGCCGCCAGGGCGAGCGGCATTTCATCGCCGTAGGAATAATCAAACATCGTCACTTCAGGCAAAACTGCCAGTATCGGCACCTCTTTTTCCACCAAAGCCGCCCGCACTTCTTCCCAACTGTAAAACTTGCCGTTGAGCATCCCCAACAAAAATATCAACCCGCCGCCCAGCAGCAATCCCACAAATCCTCCCACCGCCAGCATCACGGGCAAACCTCTCTTGTTTGACTCAACGTCATCCGTTTTGGGAAGTTGGGCGATTGTCAAACTCCCCGTTGTCTCAGCTACCGCCGCCGAAGCATCTACCAAAGCCGACTGCATCTTATCGTAGAGAGCTTTTTTCAGCGCCACTTGCTGGGCCAACCGCGCTTGTTCTAACTGCTTGTTGGGGATTGTCGCGTGTTCCCGGCGTAATAGCTGTTCAGTTTTCTCCATTCCTTTGAGTTGCTGTTGCGCCATATCCTGCTGCGTTTGCAAAGCAATCAAACTTTGAGCTAACTGCTGTCTCGCCGGGTCTAAAGAAGAGTCTACCCGAATTCGATCGGCACTTCTGAGCGGAGCCGCCACCCCGTTACCGCCGAGCACCTCAGACTGTCGCTGCTGCAACTGCTGCTCAAAAACAAGTTTTTGTTTGACCAATTCTACAATCTTTGGGTGTTCCTCCTGCAAGTCGCTGCGGAGAATTTTGAGCTGAGATTCGAGCGAAAACAATTGCACTCGCAGTTGCGCAATAATTGGATCGGCAGAGAGTGCTTGAGCGACGTAAGCTTGCTCCACATTCAATCCCAAGCGATCCTGCAAGCTTTTCATTTGAGCTTCAATTCCTCCCAACTGCGCGCGGAGCGATCGCTGCTGCTGTTGGCTGCTGGTAATCGCTTGCGGCAGTACACCGCTCTGAGCTGCTAAAATTGAAGTTCCTTCTCGTTTTTCGTAGGCTTCAAGTTTTGCTTCCGTCTCTCTGAGCTCCTGAGTTACTTTCGGCAAGCGCTGGTTAATTTGGGCGATCGTTTCTCGCAATCTAGAAGTATTAATAGTTTGGCTGCGAGCGACCATTTCCTTCATCATCGCCTCTACTACCGCTTCTGCTTTTTTGCGATCGACATTTTTGTACAATACTTGAATCAAAGCGCTGGGGTCATTATTCTTACTCGGCATCTTTACCTGCACGCTGTCTGCCAGCTTTTTAGCAGAAACATTTACTTTTTTCGCTGCTGCTTCAACCACCCTTCTATCCAGCAGCATATCTTTAGTTATTTCTTGTCCTTCCTGTTGAATTTTAGTAGTAGTCGATGAAAAAATCACGCTCGGTCTACGGTAGGCCAGCGTACCTGCAGCAACGTAAACTGGCGGCGGAGTTGGCTGCAAAGCCACTACTCCCGACACGCCCACAGTCACCGCGAGAGTAGCCAGTCCCACCCACTTGTATTGGTCAAAAGCAATTAAATAACGTTTAACAACGGATAAAGTCATGACGATTTTAGATTTTAGATTTTAGATTTTAGATTGCTAATTGTTAACGATAACTAATGATTGCTGACAAATGATACCCATTCCCAAAAACCTTAGAACTTTCGGCCTGCGATCTAAACCCATATCGCATAAGTCATTCCCATCTCAAATCGAAAATCGAAAATCGAAAACAGTCTGACTACCTATCATTATTACGTGACGGTCCGAACAGATCTGTTACACCATTTCTCAACTGCTCAAAGAACAGAATAAATCCCAAAGTATCGCGGAATGGTCGAGTAAAAGTATTGATTACATAACCAATGCGCTCTACCAAATTCCTACCAATCACAATCACATCATTATCTTCGAGCATCGGGTTCTGAGAAACATTGCCCTCCAAAGCAGCTTTAGCATCTATCGAACGGTTGATTGCTCTACCTTGCTTTTCGTCGAACCGAATCAGGGCTATTTTCCGCAAGTCAGCAAGATTAACAGGCAAGTTGTTGAGAGCGTCCAAAAACCTGCTGCCATTTTCTACGTAGAACGAGGTCAAACCACCACTAGCGTAACTCAAAACTCGAACGTAGATCCTCGGCTTAATCAGAGTAGACCGCGAAACAAGAGCTTTGTCGTAGTCTAGGTTTTTGGTACTAGCGTCCAATTCCGGGATGACAATCACATCTCCCGATGCTAAAGGAAAATCGAACAAATCGTTAGCGTTTGCTAGGGGAGTGTAGAGGTCGATTGGTTCCTCCACCGACGAGCCGTCCATCAGCGTCCGCCGCACTCGCACCTCCCGCAAATCGGCTTTTCCCGTGACTCCCCCCGCAATCACCAAAGCAGCCGAAATTCGACCAGAACCCGCCGGAAGCGTGTAAAAACCGGGTTTGCTGACTTCTCCGGTGACAGTGATTTGGATGGGGACAGCGGCAGCAGCTAGGCTGTACCTGGATGCTAAATCTTGATCCGATTTGCGATCGGGCGTAACCTGTTTATACGGTACGACGATCGCATCTCCATCTTCCAAACGCAAATCCGGCGGAGCAATACCAGTTTGCAGCGGTGTCAAAATATCAACAACTTGCTCCGCGACAGCACCTCCAGGCAGAGTCCGCCGCACCCGCACCGCCCGCAGTTCCGCCGTAGGAGTAGTCCCAGCAGCAGCCGCCAGAGCCGCAGGAAGCTGGGGGGTTTGCAGCGGATAAAAACCCGGTCTGGCAACTTCCCCCGTCACCGTTACCACTACGGGGCGCTGAACCAGCAAAGCAGCCGAGACTTGAGGATTTTTGATAAATTGGCCAAAGCGCTCCCGGAGGCGCTGCTGTGATTCTTCGACGGTAAGACCGCGCACATTTACTGTTCCGATTAGCGGCAGTACAATTACCCCTTCAGGGCTGATTGCACCCGTAAAACCTAGCTCTGGGAAGCGCTGAACTTGAACAGAAATCTGGTCTCCCGGGCCCAGGCGGTAGGGCCGATTCCGAAAAGCTGGGTTAATATCCCGGTTGAAATTCGCAGGCGGCGGTGGCGGTACGCGCAATGGCGGTGGCGGCACGAGTCGCGGGGAACTAGGAACAACAGATTGAGCTAAAGCAGTTTCCGAAAAAATTTTGTTGTTAAATCCCCATAATACAGCAGCAAAAGATAGAGTCCAAGCAGTTGAATACAAGCCTGCCAAGGAAACAGCGACGCGATTTTTAATTGTGGATTTTACTGGCATTTTGAGAGGATTAAAAACATAAATATTTTGAATAATTAGCTGAGTTTTAAGTTTCATCTAAATAGAGCGACGAGAAAAAACAATAAGATATTTTAGGGGCGGGTTGAAGCCGGATATTTACTACGAAGCAGTTTATTGTGGCAAAACCCGCCCACCCCGTATACCGATTTATTTGCACCTAGCTACTTACTCAAACCGAAAAGTTTCTGCCATTAATTTAGCCTGTACAATTTCGCCGAGAGATTCGAGCAAGGGTTGAGCTCTGTTAATGTCGCCCTGCGGTTGAATGGGAAGGATGATACTGACAGCAACCCAAGAGGCGCGGCGGTTTGACAGTCTAGCAATGCTGTCTTCCCAAAACCAGCGGCTGGTTGTTGGAGAACCTCCGTTAGGCCAAGCGTACCACTGCATGACAGCAAAAGTTTGTTGGGGAGTCCAGCTTCGGAAAAACCGGGTCTCGACATTAGGCGGTGGCTGGTCGTGTATTGGCGCTACTTTAACTGTAAACCTCAGAGTGCGATGAGAATCTGTTTGCCACCGGTGAAATCCATCAAGGTCTAGCCATTCTACTTGAGGCTGGTTTTTGGGGCTATTTTGAGGCAACAGCAATAAAATAGCAATTGTTCGATCGTTTTTAATTTCTTCAACTAACCATCTGTGACCGCCAATTTGGACGTTATTCTGGACGCGGATCACCTGCCACCCCGGAATTGTCATCCCATTTTGGCGCAAACTTTTCAATTGATTGAGGTTGGCAACTGGTGGCGGGTTTGTCCAAGGCCACCTTCCTGTCCCGTAGCCCGGAATTGCTACTGCCCCAACTAATACCAGCAAAAACACCAGTACCATAATTTTAGATAATTGATACCGCCGCAGTAGTTTCCGTGCTGAAATCATCTGTTTCATTAATTACCAGACTTGCTTGGGAAATACTTTTCTACCCCGTTGAGGAGAAGTACCAATAAGCCTAGTATACAAGCAGAATACAAGTCTCCGCCCCATCCGGCGTGCAGCCAAGTAAAAAGCCCCTCTCTCTCGGTTCCGTGGAAGTAAGTTAGCAAAGTGTTGCGGAAAATGTTGGAAGTGATGCTAATGATAGATGTACTAACTAAAAACAAAAGGCTTCTTTTGTAGGAACTCCAAACTCCTGTCCAATCCAGCAGCATTAGGCTGACGTAAAGACTGGTAAACAGCATTTTCAAGCCTGCACAGTGGGGAGCAACTTCTACAATGCGATCGTTTACGTAGAGATAAATTGTTTCCACTCTCACGTTGAGACCAACCTTAATTAATATCAAGCCTGATGTTTCAGCAATGAATTGCTGTAAGGGCAAGGCGTAGGGTTCTATGAGGTAAGGAATGTGGTTTGGTGAGGCGAGAAATACGAATAAAAGCGGCATCCCCTGCAATTGCAAGCCGGGAATTCCTTTTAAGGATAAGCAAATGCTGACTAGCATTACGGGAAAGGATAAATTTACTAAATCGCTCAAGCGACTCAGATAAAAAAGGGTGGCTAGTACCAGCAAAAAGCCTCCCAAAGGATGGGGTGAGTTGGGCAACCGGCGCCAGCACTTTCGGTTCGTCCAAGCAATATAAGCTGCGTAGGGCAAACCAATTAGTCCGTGGCTGAAATATTCGTGTTCGATGCTGATATTTTTGTTGAGCCAGCCGTCGTACCAGTGTAATAGCAGGGGGGCGTACAGCAGCACTAGGAGTACCGCGATACCTTCTCCCAGGAGGTATCGCTTGAAAACAATGCGAATTCGGCGCTGGATGTGCATGGTTTGAGAAGTTTTGAGGTTGCCGCGCTGGATTCGCAACGGTGTGGGGTTTTGAACTGTCAGTTAAAGAATTGTTAATTTCCCACAAAAACGCTTTGAGAACCGCAACTTACTGCTTGAAACACCTGCAGCATAAGTTTTACGAACAATTAGCAATTCAATGATAGTACGATCGCCCGAACAACTTGCTCGATCTGAGTATTGCTCAATCCGGGATACATTGGCAATGATAAAATTTGTTGGCACAGGGTTTCGGCGCGGGGGAAGTCGCCCCGATTGCCTAAGTTTTGGTAGGCGGGTTGCAGGTGACAAGGTACGGGATAGTGTATACCTGTTTGAATGCCGTTTTGGGCGAGTTTTTCCTGAAGGGTGTTGCGGTCGATCGAGCTTTCCTCAGTAATTTGGATAACATATAGGTGATAAATGTGACCGCTGCTGCTGTGGTTGGCGATCGGTACAATGCCTTTATGTTTCAGGGGTTCTAATAGAGTATTGTAGTGTTGGGCGGCGTCGGTGCGATCGCGATTCCATTTTTCTAAGTAAGGCAATTTAACATTGAGCACGGCCGCTTGCAAATTGTCGAGGCGGCTGTTGGTGCCAATTTCTGTGTGTAAATATTTGCTTTGTGCTCCGTAATTGCGGAGAGTTCGCATTTTTTCTGCGAGCTCTGCATCGTTAGTAATTAACATCCCGCCATCGCCAAAAGCACCGAGGTTTTTGCTGGGATAAAAGCTGAATGCTGCTGCTTTCCCAATGGAACCCGCGCGGTATCCTTCTCTTTCGGCTAAGTGCGCTTGAGCGGCATCTTCAAATACGATCAAATCGTGGCGCTTCGCAAAATCTAAAAGCTGCCGGGGCGATACCATTTGACCGTAAAGGTGTACGGGGATAATTGCTTTAGTTTTTGAGGTAACTGCTGTTTCGGCTGCTGTGAGGTCAATCAGGGCGGTTTCCGGGTCGCAATCTACAAGAATAGGTATAGCTTTGGCTTGGAGCACGGCGATCGCGGTGGCGATAAAAGTGTTAGCGGGTATGATAATTTCGTCGCCCGGATTAATGCCGCAAGCTTGGAGTCCCAGAGCGATCGCATCAGTTCCGCAGGCCACTCCTACGCCGTATTTTACTCCAGAAGCTGCTGCAAATGCTGTTTCAAATTCCGCGAGTGCTTGACCTAAAATAAACTCTCCTTTCTGGATTATTTTTCCAATTTCTGCTGCTATTTGCGATTGGATTGGTTGGTGTTGCAAGAAAAAGTTTACAAACGGAACTTTTGGCGGGCGGTTACTCATAAACTATCGAGGCATAATTCTTTATATTAACATTTTCGTGCGGATACCATTGAAAATGTTTTAACCGCAGAGGGCGCAGAGTAAAACAGGGAAAGTGGATTTTTTTTACGGAATAGCTGCGCCTCAGGTACTTTTTTGTGAGTCATCAAATAAATGAAACAGGACTTACGCAAAAACCCGGTTTTGTCACGTTATTTGGTCATCCGATATGGAATGTGACAACGATAAACCGGGTTTTTTTGCTCTCTTGCGTAAGTCATGTGAAAGTTTTTCGGTAAGATAGAAACAGATAATTGTGCAGCAAGCAATCGCAATCATGGAATACAAAAAACTCGGCGACAGCGACTTATCAGTATCTGAAATCTGTTTGGGTACGATGACTTACGGCCAGCAGAACACCGTTGCTGAAGCGGCCCAACAGCTCGATTTTGCGATCGATAAAGGCATCAACTTTATCGATACGGCAGAAATGTATCCCGTCCCTGGAAAACCGGAAACTTAGGGAAAAACAGAGGAATATATCGGCGAATGGTTGGCGAAGCAGCAGCGAGATAAAGTCATTATAGCGACTAAAGTGGCGGGCAGAAGCACTCGCTTAAAGTGGATTCGGGAAGGGAAAAATCAGATCGATCGCCCAAATGTCGAAAAAGCCCTGAATGACAGCCTGAAGCGCTTGCAAACTGACTACATCGACCTCTATCAGATCCACTGGCCCGATCGCTACGTGCCGCTATTTGGTGCGCCGGATTACGACATCGCGCAAGAGCACGAAACAGTCCCGATTTTGGAACAGTTAGAGGTATTTTCTGACTTGATTAAAGCTGGCAAAATCCGCTATTTAGGTTTGAGCAATGAGACGCCTTGGGGAGTTTGCGAGTTTTGCACGTTGGCTGAAAAACACGGCTTGCCGAAAGTTGTTTCGATTCAAAATGCTTTCAGTTTGAGCAATCGCACATTTCACCTAAATTTAGCAGAAACTTGCCGTTTTAAAAATGTGGGATTGATGGCTTATAGTCCTTTGGGATTTGGGCTGTTAACGGGGAAATACTTGAATGGAATTCCCGAAAATTCTAGGTTGGCTTTATTTGCTGGATTCGGTCAGCGTTACGATAAAACTAATCTGAATGATGCGGTGAAAGCGTATGTTGAGATTGCGGGGAAACATGGGATAAGTCCGGCGCAGATGGCTTTGGCGTATGTGCGATCGCGCTGGTTTGTAACTAGCACAATTATCGGTGCAACAAGCCTCGAACAATTGGAGGAAAATATCGGTAGTTTGGAGGTGAATTTGGATAAGGATATCATAGCGGAAATCAATGCGGTGCACGCTAAGTATCCGAATCCGACACCGTAAGTTTATTAGTAGGTTGGGTTGAGGTAACAAAACCCAACTTACCACTTTAATATGCGAAAATTACATAGACAGAACTTAGGCACTCCGCCAAAGAAACCGGGTTTTTTACTGCATCTGCAGGCTGTTACGAAGTATTAGCGCAAAAAACCCGGTTTCTGAGTTCCCCTGCGTAACTTCTATTTGAGGAAGTTTGAAACTTCTGGTTGGGAAAAGGTTTTTGAATGCGATCGCACTCAAGTATTAGATGTGCTGAGACGTTTTCTTCAGGAAGTGATGCAGCTAGCTGTAGATAAGGGTTACATCACGCTGAAAGAGAAGGAGGAGTTTATTAGTCAGGCTTTTGCTAGCAGTACCGATGCTGCGGTATTGAGCAAGTAGTTGGTTTGGGTGGTGTTTTGGGCGATCGACCTGCCAATTCATCCATAAAATAGGAGAATGGTAAAAGGGGATCGCCCTGTTGCTGAGGTGTTACGAGTTGTTACAGCTTCCTCCAGTCATGCAGAAAAGTGAGATACTGCTAATTGTTGAAAGTGAGCGATACTTTTTAAAATTTTACTCTATGGAAGAAACAGTCCACGACAACTTTTTTAAAAATTTTACTGTAGTAACAGCAACTATATCCGCAGCAGATGATCTTCCTGAAAAATCAGGAATTTATGCTTTTTATCACGCTTTTGATTTTTTAGAAAATAACTTGTCGGATGGTGTAGATAATCGTTTAAAAAATACAGTATTTAAAACAAAGTTTTCCGAAAAAGATAATAGAAGTAAGTTTATTGTCGATACTTGTGGAGAGTCAGTTGGTTTGTCTCAAAAAATGGGGCAATTTATCCAAGCGGTTTCTCAGCCTAAAGAACGAAGAATTTTAAAAAGTCTTCTAATCTCATGTAGCATTTTCCAACGCCCCGATTACATCGGCACAGCAACCAACTTAAGAGATAGATTTATCCAACATTTGGATCGAGACGATGGTTTTTTATCAAGGTACGGAAACTCCAGAGCCCATGATGAATTTTTATTCGTTTGCTTACCTTGCCCAAAAAACATTTCTAGAGAGTTGGAAAGCCTGTTAATTCAATTATGTCAGCCTAAGTTTAATACACAGAGGAGTTAGAAAATGGAATTAGATGATCAGTCTCCAGAGACTATTGAATATAAAGCAATTAGTGGGACGTTTGGTGAAGTTAGGTACTTCATAACAACTCTCGATCAAAGTGATGCAGTTGAAAATATTAGATTTGCTGATGAAATTCAAGGCAGTTGGAGCTTTTCTGAAAGAGTTCAGAGAAAACTAGATGCAAAGAGAGCAAATACAGAAATATTTTCTTACCTAGCGCAGGGAGGAATTCGCTTTTTTAATTCAATTGTAGTCGTACTTCTGCCAAACTCGAATGACCAAAGAGAGTTTTGGGACTTCTCTACAGTTAGTAGTAAGGGAAAAATTGTCGAAAAATGGGTAAATTTAAAGCTATATAAGAACGTAGCTAGAATTGTAATTGATGGTCAACATAGACTTCTTTCATTAAGGAGATATTGGAACGCTCATACTGGAAAAGAACCTTTAAATACTAAAGAAATCAATGAAAGTTTCAGTTGCTTAGAAACTTTTGACATACCAGTAGTTTATCTGGTGTTTGGTAATCTTGGTAGGGTTGGTCATGCAGACTTAAGCGAAACTGTAAGAGATGAGATAATTAAAGCAACTCGCAATATCTTTACAGTTATAAACAAGACTGCAAAATCAATTGATAAACAAACTCAACTATTGCTTGATGACACTAAAATATCAGCATTGATTCCTAGAAAGCTTTTAGAGGAAGGAGTGCTTGAAGATAGATTCGTTAAATGGTCTTCCACAGCAAGAAGCTTGAACCAATCAGAACCTTACTTAACGACTCTAGATTTGGTTAGCCAATGTACTATTGAAATATTAAAAGATTATCCGAAGCAAGCTTTAAAGAAATCATTTAATTCACCAACTGAGCGGAATATTGCTCTAGAAACTTATTATGAGTCTCATCCTAAACTTCCAAAAATAGGTACAAAAGCATTGCTTAAGTGGTTTTTTACTGAACTTCAGCCATTCAAGGATTGGGTATCTCAGATTAGCTATGTAGGTATAAATATTCCTATTCAACCGGAGCAACCTCGATTAAGTGCAAGTCAAAAAGCAAGTATAAAGCAATTACGAGATTCCAGCATTCTTTATACTCTTCTAGGACAAAAAATTCTTTTTTTCGCTATTTCAAAGTTCTTGCTTGGAAAGTTAAGAGTAGAGTACCATATTCCAGCGATTCTTGATGCCATCTCGCTTAGTATTACTAAAATGGATAAAGAGGGTTTTTTCAGCCGAAATCAATCTCATTGGTCTAATGTTCTAGTGCGCCCAAATCAAAACCTAACCATTATCACTACAGGTTCTGGATTTGAAAGATGTACAGAACTTGTCAAAATGATATTGCTTGATTCCTCTGAGGGCGTCAGAGAATTGATAAAACGTACTAAAGATGAGGTAAGTAATGACGTAAACTGGAATGAAACTTTGATTTCCAATTGGAGAAAAGATTTTCATGTGATATTACCTGAAGTTGATTTTATTGATGAAGAGATCAAGGAATCTTCTCAATCAGATGACTCCTTTGCTGAAGTCCGAGATTTGCTTGACTCTTATGGGGAGGACGAAGAGGAATCTGATGAAATTGAAGATGATGAGGATATTTTCAAAGAAACGGAAGAAGTAAAAGATTAAACTATCAACTAGACAACGTGTTCACATATAGCGATCTAACAAAACTTTTTTCGACACTTGCCAAAAAAGCCGGAGATGCCGGATGTTAGTCGCGCAAAATTTACGGCATTACCTCATCAGGGCGTGATCGCGAATATGCAGCATATAGACTAGGAATCTAATAGAAAGCGCGATCGCCCTTCCCATCCAAAAAATAGGACAATGGTAAAGGGCGATCACACTTCACCTAAATGCTTAATACGCTCGCACTTTTTCCTATTTTTCCTGCAAAAACTCTGCAAAGTCGCAGACTTCAGCAATTCATCAGCGTTTATCTGCGTGCATCTGCGGTTAAAAACTCCCCTCAAATCCCTGACAACAAGCTTAATGTCCCAATAGCTTATCCCGCAAATGCTTAATCCGATCGCGCAATTTACCAGCCTCCTCAAACTCCAACTTCTTAGCCGCCGCCTTCATTTGCGCTTCCAACCGCCCGATTAACTGAGGAATCTCATCCAAAGATAACTCGTTTACCTGTTCGTAAACCTCCTCCAACTGCTGAGAATTCAGCTTGCGCGACACGTCCAAAAATGCCAAAATCGCATTACTCGATCGCTTTTTCGCGATCGGCTGCGGCGTAATCCCGTGCATCTTATTGTACGCTAGCTGAATCCCCCGGCGTCGATCGGTTTCGTCGATCGCCTTAACCATACTATCCGTCAAATTATCCGCGTACAAAATAGCCTGTCCCTGAACGTGCCGCGCCGCCCTTCCAATCGTTTGAATCAACGAACGTCCCGATCGCAAAAACCCCTCTTTATCCGCATCCAAAATTACCACCAGCGAAACTTCCGGCAAATCCAAACCTTCCCGCAGCAAGTTAACACCAATCAATACATCAAACTTACCATCCTGCAAATCTTGGATAATTTCGATGCGTTGAATAGACTGAATTTCCGAGTGCAAATACCGAACTCTAATCGCCCTTTCCTGCAAATATTCGGTTAAATCCTCCGCCATCCGCTTGGTTAAAGTCGTCACCAAAACTCGCTCGTCCCGACTTACTCTCTCCTTAATTTCGCCCAACAAATCGTCAATTTGTCCTTCCGTCGGGCGCACAAAAATTGTCGGATCTACTACTCCGGTAGGGCGAATTACTTGCTCTGCAACTCTGCCTTCAGATATTTCCATTTCCCAATCCCCAGGCGTAGCAGAAACAAAGATGCACTGATTCTCTTTTGCCCAGAATTCCTCTGCTTTTAAAGGGCGGTTATCTGCCGCGCTGGGCAAGCGGAAACCGTGTTCGATCAATACTTTTTTCCGCGCTTGGTCGCCGTTGTACATCCCCCGAATTTGCGGCACTGTCACGTGAGATTCATCTATCACCAACATCCAATCTTTCGGAAAATAATCAATCAAACATTCTGGCGGTTCCCCGGCATTTCTCCCTGCTAAATGTCGCGAATAATTCTCGACTCCGTTGCAGTAACCTACCTCGCGCAGCATTTCTAAATCGTAGCGCGTGCGCTGTTCCAACCGCTGAGCTTCTAATAGTTTACCCTGTTTTTCAAATTCTGCCAGCCGGTCTTCTAATTCGAGTTCTATCCCTTGACAAGCTGCCTCTAATTTATCTTCTGCCGTGACAAAGTGGCGCGCTGGATAAATACTTAAAGCGGTTGTACTTTGCAGGATTTTACCTGTTACGGGGTCAACGTAGCGAATGGCATCGATTTCGTCGCCGAAGAATTCGACGCGAATAATTCTATCTTCGTAAGCGGGGCCAATTTCCAAAACATCGCCTTTGACGCGAAATTTGCCTCTGCCTAAATCTATATCGTTGCGGGTGTATTGGACGTTGACTAAATCGCGCAAAACTTGCCGCTGGTTCACTTCCATTCCTACTTGCAAAGGAATAGCAGCTTTTAGGTATTCTGCGGGCATTCCCAAACCGTAGATGCAGCTAATTGAAGCAACTACAATTACGTCGCGGCGTTCAAAGAGCGATCGCGTGGCGGAGTGCCGCAGCATATCTATCTCGTCGTTAATTGCTGCCGTTTTCTCAATGAAAGTATCGGTGACAGCGATGTATGCTTCAGGTTGGTAGTAGTCGTAATAACTGACAAAGTATTCGACTGCATTGTTGGGGAAAAAATTTCGCAGTTCGTTGCACAGTTGAGCTGCCAGGGTTTTGTTGTGTGCTAAGACTAAGGTGGGTCTGCCAACTTTTTCAATCACCGAGGCAATGGAGAAGGTTTTGCCCGTACCTGTGGCACCGAGTAAGGTTTGAAATCGATCGCCCGCTTCGATGCCTTTGACAAGTTGCTCGATCGCTAGCGGTTGGTCGCCTGTGGGCTGGAAGGGCGCTTGCAATTGAAAAGATGCTGCCGCAGTTACCATAGGAAAATGTAGCTATTACCCATAAATCTTAACAAAAATGCAGAGAGCCTGCAATTCTTTCAGAAAATAGTTAGACTTTGTAATATTATTTTAATCATCGGCCGAAATAGAAAGCAGAAAGCCCACAAAAGCAGTTGTCCGAACCCAGCAATCAACAGCAATAAGCGAGGAAAAGAATTATGGATACGAGCAGTACAGGTACAGGCAAAGGCAAAGCGATCGTCCGCCGCGGCAAAGGCGGTTCCAAAAGCCAAGCGACAGAGCCCACTGATGCCAAAGCAACAGGAATTCAACTTTATCGGCCGCAACTCATGCATGACAACCGTCCCGTCGGCCCAGACGATTTTACCATCAGCGAGACCGTCTCGATTTCGGGGAACCGCCCGATCGGCACTAGCACCCTGCACCTCAGCGAAACCTACGGCACTGTAGGCAATCGCCCGGTCGAATCCAGCGACTTTGAAGTGGTTGCTACACTCGGCAATCGCCCGATCGGTTCCAGCGCCATGCAAGTCAGCGAAATGTTCAGTATGTCCGGTGCCCGCCCTATTGGCATCAGCACTCTGCACATTGATGAAGTTTACTCCACAATGGGAGGAAACCGCCCTATTGCCTCAAACGAAATTGACGATAGCTCGGCATTAATGGGCTTCTTAGATTAATTAGTCAGTTGTTAGTTGTTAGTTGTTAGTTGTTAGTTATTATCTGCTACCAATAACTAATAACTAATAACTAATAACCACTGCCAACAGTCAACAGTCAACAGTCAACTAACTACTTCCCCACACCCTGATATTTGCTCAATAAAGCAGCAAAGCGCTTGTAATCTAAAGGCTTCTCCAAATATTCCGCCGCTCCCAATTCCAAACCCTGATTTTTGTCGTCCAAAAAAGTTATCATAATCACCGGAATATCAGCCAAATCCGGATCGCCTTTCAACGCCGACAGCACCGCCCAGCCGTCCATACTCGGCATCATCACGTCCAGAATAATCGCGTCCGGCAACAACTCCTTAGCCAACAGAAGCCCCCCTTGGCCGCTAGCCGACGATCGCACCCGAAATCCTTCTTTCGACAAGCAGCGGGTCATCAAATCCCGCGCGTCCGGATCGTCGTCAATCACTAGGACAGTAGCAGCATCGGGCAGCTCCAGCGCTGGCGATCGCACTTCTTTTTGCTTGGCTTCTGTCCCCGCAGCACTCGTCTCTAACTCTTTGGAAGACACGGCCTCCATTTCTGCGATTTCTCGATCGGGCGACGCTTCTTGCTGGCTTTTTACCACAACCGGCAACCCGATCGTAAAAGTGGAACCGCAACCAAACTCGGTCTCAAGCGTAATATCCCCGCCCATCATCTGGCAAAACTTCCGGCTAATTGTCAGCCCCAAACCGGTGCCGCCGTATCTGCGGGTAGTAGAATCGTCCGCTTGGGTGAAAGCTCCGAACAGCCTCGACACCTGATCCTCAGTCATGCCAATGCCGGTATCGCTGACTTGAAACACGATCGAAGGCTTTTGACACACAGAAGGATCTGGCGAGAGTTCTTCGGAATTGTCGATCGGCAAAACTTCCCCTTTTTCCTTCCAGACATTAATAGTAATTTTGCCTCGATCGGTAAACTTAGCAGCATTGCTCACCAAATTCAACAGCGCTTGCCGCAGCTTCGACGAATCGGAGTAGATCGTGCCAATATTGGGATCGCAATTGACGATCAAAGTGTTGCCATTTTTCCCTAGCAGGGGTTGAACAGTAGTCACAACCTGCTCGATCAAATTCAACACCTCAAAAGTCTCCAAGAAAAGAGTCATCTTTCCTGCTTCAATTTTAGAAATATCCAGAATGTCACTAATAATGCTGAGCAACTGCTTGCCTGCCATATTAATGCTTGCCAAATCCATCACAAACTCTTCTTCGCCGAGCTCCAGAGCCTCTTCTTGCAGCAGCTCGCTGTAGCCGATAATCGCATTCAATGGCGTCCGCAACTCGTGAGTCATATTTGCCAAAAATGTGCTTTTGGCCCGGTTGGCAGCTTCTGCAGCATTCTTAGCGACTTCCAATTCGCCCGATCGTTCTTCTAGCTGCTGCTGCCGCAGTTCCAAACCGTTGAGCAAATTGCTAATTTGCTGAGCCATTGTATTGAGAGTAGAAGATAGCACCCCGATCGCGTCATTAGAAACAACTGGCGATCGAGCCGTCAAATCACCGCTCGCCATCTGTTCAGCAGTTTGCCGCAGCAAGCCGAGATTCCGAATAATTGCCGACACCGACACAAAACCGACTATCCCCGCGATCGAACTCAAAACCAAAGCCCCCAGCAGCCAGTGCTGAGTGCGGCTCACCAAAGCCAGAGTTTGCTGCACCAGCACCGCCATTGCTGCCTCAGGAACCCCCGCCGCCGGAGCTGAGGCAGCCTCTATTGTCAGCAAATAGTTCTTCATCTCCACAGAACCCATCCACCCGACTCCCACCGCCATCCAAGTTATCAGTACCAAGATGACAAACAGCCCGATCAAAGAAGCCCGAGTTCCCAAAGAAATCTGCTTCGGAGCCAGTGCCGCCGCCCAAGGATAGCCCTTGAGAAAAGGATCTGGCTGCACCGGTACGCCCGAATTCCAAATCTCTTCAATTTGACCGTCCAACCTCACCTGACCAATCCGCACTGTTTTCCAGGTATGTTGCGTTTGGGCATCTATTTTTATCTTGCCCGAAGGCGCTGCAAACTCAATATGTTTAGCAGCGGCCCTGACTTTAACCACATTTGTCGAACCAGCTTTTTCTACTGCTTGCTTCCAGAGGTAAACGCCGAAATAAGCTGCTTCGATCGGGTCATCCGTGACTCGATTTTCCCCGTATCGGGCTTTATAAGCCTTGACAAATTTACGATTTTCCGGTGTATCCACCGTTTGAAAATAGTTCCAAACCACCAAATGTCCGGCAATATTGGACGGCCCGATCGCCCGCACTTCCTCTTCTGCTACGCTGACCGACATCACCGGCAAATCCTCAGGTTTCACGCCAGCTTCCCGCAACTTTTGGAAAAAAGCCACATTGCTGTCGCCGTTGAGAGTGTTGAGAATAGCATCTGGTTTCACTGCTAAGATATGTGCGATCGCCTCGCCCACTTCCCTAGAACCCAGGGGCAGATACACTTCCCCCGCCAACTCTCCCCCGAGTGCCGCCAGTTGAGCTTTCACAATCAGATTTGCCGTCCAGGGAAAGATATAATCCGAACCCAACAGAAAAATTTTCCGCTTCCCCTGTGCCAGCAAGTAATTCACCCCAGGCACAATCTGTTGGTTAGGAGCAGCACCCGTGTAGAAAATATTCGGACACTGTTCTAGCCCTTCATACTGCACCGGATAGAACAGCAATCCTTTGCCCTGCTCGAAAGCCGGCTGTACAGCTTTCCGGCTCGCCGAAGTCCAACAGCCAAATACCACCGCCACCCGCGCTTCTAGGAGCAATTGCTTAGCTTTTTGAGCAAAAGTCTGCAAATCGCTGGCTCCATCTTCTATCACCACTTCCAATGGGCGTCCGAGTACCCCTCCCGCCGCATTAATTTCCTCAACAGCCAACAGCGTTGCGTCTTTAACAGAAATTTCGCTGATGGACATCGTGCCCGTCAGCGAATGCAAAACGCCTATTTTGATCGGCTCACGAGTCGGGCCGACTGCTTCGAGGGGGTTACTGCTCCTTGCTCCCATAGGGTTTTAGATAATTTTTACTAATAACAGAAATTTTAGTTCCATCCGGCAGGAAGTTAGCCTTGACGCTAACTCTTGTTTAGCAGATTATTTAACCCGATCGCCACACAACTTGCGAATTGCTGTACCTGGTGGATTTTAACGGTCAAACTCTCAGCATAGACTTAAGTCTGCACTAACCTGTCCCCTATTTCTCTCTTCATCTTTTACGGATGTCGAAACAGCCTCATCCAACAACATTTGCCACTTAAGGCGCGCGCCGCAGAAAAATTCTCCCCATCTCCCGCCCTCCCCTCTCCCCAACTCATTCAGGGGATAGCCTTGTGAGTCATCAAGAATTTCACGCACTCACGCACTCATCCCTTTCCCATATCTTTCTTCCGGCAGATGGAAGTCTCCCTAATTTTTCTTACTGTAAAACTACCAAATACTATCTATTCCCTATCTATCTTCAGGCAGAGGGAAGGCTTCGCGATTAGCGTTATTATAAATATAAGGTTAATGTAACTAGCCTTGTTAAAAATAAATTTTACCAACAATAGGGTCAAGACAAATGAATATTGAAGAAAACGCGACCCATACTGACAGCGCCACTCAAGTAACGCTACCAAAATCCAGGGAAACATTGCTCGCAGAGGAAACAGAAAAATCCCTCGGCGATCACAAACAAAAAGATGCTCAAACTATGCACGCTGTGGAACAGTTGAAAGAAGAACTTCAGCAAAAAATAGATGAAGAATGTCCTCACAAGGTAGATTAAAACTCATAGGGATTTTTGTAGGTGTGGGTAAGATGCGGTCTTGCCCACACTCGCTTTTTGAAGGTACAAAGCAGAATTCAATAAAAACATTATAATTTTAAATTTTTTTTTAATTGTCTTGGACGCACGGGTGACGACCGACGAGTTTTTTCACAGAAATACTTCATTGCAGCCACCAGAAACGGTAAAAACAACTGGTAAATATGAAAGTGGCAGTCTGTCCAAGACGGAAAAATAACTTTTTTATCTTCCCTCTTCATTTTTTCTTCATTCTTTCTTCCTAGAGGTAGAGTGCAACGCAGCTCCTAGTTACCTATGATGAGTTTATTAAGTAAAAAACGTCTGATTAGATACAGACAGGGAGAAACCAATGAGCGTTGAAGATAGAGCAAAGGCAACTGGCAAAAACATCGAAGGCGCTGCTCAAGAAGCCTTAGGCAATGTTACTGGAGATCCGAAGGATAAAGCAGAAGGCAAAGCCAAGCAGGCAGAAGCTCAAGCTGGTCACGCGGTCGAAGATGTAAAAGATGAGCTCAAGAAGAAACTAGACTAAGCCTAATACTAATTGAAAGGGTCGAGCAACCTGACCCTTTCAATTATTCACAATCTTTTCGGAATGGAGGAAAAAAGGTGAGTTTATTGCAGCAGAGTCGCAAAATAATTGCGGGCCTACTCTTGGTATTAATGCTGGCTGTTACTACTGCCTGCGCGCCCAGCGTTTCAGCCCAAAAACCGACTAATGTACCTGTAGCAATTGGCGGCAGCCAGGGTAACTACGCGCAGCTAGAACGCGGCAATACCGCTTCCGGTCAAGATTTTGGTCAATGGGTAACAAAGACGGCTAAGGGTCTGGTTCAGGATGCTTACGTGCGCGACAATAACAAATTGGGAGTGGTAATTACCTCCCAAGTCCGCCCTACTGAAGTGAAAGATTTGGCCAAATCTTTAGCACAAGGTTTTCACCGCAATTTCCCAAATCAGGATGTAAGTGTTTTGGTTTACGCTCCTGACAAAAAACTGATTTTGACGGCTAAGTACGACCAGCAATCAAATCAAATTGAATACAAGTCTTGACCTGGTTAGAAAGCTTAAATAAAAGCCGCGCGACGGTTTAATATTCCGCAGTTTTTTGAATGCGAAACAATCTCAAATAAAGACAAAAGTGTTGTCTAGAGAGGAAAAGATTTACCATGAGTAGCAGCGATAATTACAAGAGTCAAATCATGAAAGATTTGGCTCAGGGAAATCGAGAAACGATGCCGGAGACAACCGGTGAAGAGTACGAAAATTTTGACGATTTTGCTCAGAGAACTTCGCCCGATCAGCGCAAACAATTATTCGGGCGTTCTCTGAATCACGACTCCCTCCCGCCGGCTCAGTTGGAACCGGAATTGCAAAAGGCGATCGCCCAAATTAAGCCAAACGAACTCGACGACGTGGCGCGGGAATTCTTCAAGCATTTGGGCAAGAGAGGATTGGACGATCGCCAATTAGAAAAGCAGCTAGGACTTTCTACTCACCACGCCAGCCGCATGAATGCTGACGATGTTACCAAGCTTGCCTCGTTTACCTATCACAATCACCCGGATATTTTCCGAGAAGTGCTGGCAGAACAGCCAAGTTTGATGAAGTTTTTGGGAAATCCAATTGTGGCGGGTATTTTGGGAATAGTTGCGGCTAAATGGCTCAACAACCGCAAATAGTCTCGGATTCACACAAGTTTCAAAGGTGATACTACGTGCAGCAAATAAAAGGACGATCGCCCGGGCGATCGTCCTTTTATTTTTTATATCTAGTCCTGTAAAATAACCGCGATCGCATTTCTAGTGAGGACTTGAGTCCTCATAAGATTCTGTTGACTGTTGACTGTTGACTGTTGACTGTTGACAAGCGAAAATTTTTACGAAAAATTTTACAGCTAATTTCCAGCTCCCAGATTCATCTGTGGAGTCAATTTTTAAATCTAAAATCTAAAATCTAAAATCTAAAATCGACTGGCTGTTGGAGGACTCAAGTCCTCATTACAAACCTTTTTGATTGCGGTGGTTCCAGGGGAAATAATATTATAATAAATCCCGAAGATTTAAATCTTAATTATTGGGTTTTTAGCTGTTCGGGTGATTAACATCCATTGCCAATTACCGACTACGAATTACCGATTGCCAATGACTAATTATTGGTCACAGCTAAAAATAGCTGCACAGCAGTCAACAGCGGTACACCTGACACTCCGCAAAATTAAATGTAGGATTAAGTGTTGCCGTGAATGAGAAATAAAAGATGAACCTATCCACTATTTGGCGAAAACTCCGCAGCCAGCAAGCCTTCTGCTTTGCTGCACTCCTCGCAGGTTGCCTGGTATTTATCGGTTGTTCCCCCGCGCAGTCAGCGGCTGGAAATTCAGTCGATCCCAAGTTGAAAGAGCAAGTCTTGCAGATTATCCGCGAAAACCCGCAAGTAATTTTAGATTCGGTACAAGCGTACCAGCAACAGCAGCAGCAGTCTCTCAAAGCAGCGCAGGAATCATTTTTGCAGGAGATGAAAACTAATCCCAAATCTGCGATCGGGGATGCTCCTAGCACGGGATCAGCTTCGCAGCAGATTGTACTTTTAGAATTCTCTGACTTTCAATGTCCGTTTTGCGCGCGCGCTCACGATACTGTCAAGCAGTTTATGGCAAAACACCAGGACAAAGTTACTTTAGCTTACAAGCATTTTCCCTTGACTTCAATTCACCCTCAAGCGCTGCCAGCAGCTAAAGCAGCTTGGGCAGCCCAACAGCAGGGCAAATTCTGGGAATACTACAGCGCTTTGTTTGAAGGGCAGAAAGAGTTAGGCGAGCCATTGTACGCATCGATCGCCCAAAAGCTCAATCTAAAATTAGATAAATTCAACACCGATCGCAACAGCCCCGCTGCCGAAGCCGCCATTGCCAAAGACGTGCAACTCGCTCAACAACTGGGCATTCAAGGGACTCCCTTCTTTATTATGAACGGTCAAACTTTCTCGGGGGCGGTCGAGCTTTCTGAGATGGAAACCATTCTCGCTAGTATCTCCAAATAAGTAAGCCCACCTGAATAAACAGAACAGATCCCCGACTTCTTTAAGAAATCGGGGATCGAATGCGCGATCGAGTCGATCGCTATATTTACTGACTAATTTTTACGCTTGGGAACAAATTTGCTCTAGGTGTTGTCTTAGTAAGACTCTAAGCTGCTTATGACTTAAGCATTATATCTTGCCTTTTACCAGCTTTCCCAAACCTAGCTAGTGGATTCAAATAATTATTAGTCAATACTAATTTGAATTCTTTTGGCAAGAGGATCGCCGCTTTTAAGCTCCATTTCCCTTGCATCTACGAGGAAAATTTATCATGGAAAAAATTACGCAAATAGTTGTCATTGACCCAACGGTTGAAGATTATCAAAGCCTTGCACCAAGCGCCGAACCAAGGAAAGAGATATTTATACTCGATCGGGCGGGGGATGGAGTCGAGCAAATTACAGAGTTATTAGCTAGCTACAGCGATCTGGACGCTGTTCACATTGTTTCTCACGGCGGGCCAGGAAATTTGCAACTGGGGTCAATTCAGCTAAATTCTGACAACCTAGACGAATACGGCGATCGACTTCAGCAGTGGAAAAAGGCCTTAGCCCCTAACGCCGATATCCTCCTGTACGGTTGCAACGTGGCGGCAGAAATCGCCCCACCTATAGCGGGGCGATCGTTTTTGCAACGCCTCAATCAACTCACAGGTGCAGACATCGCCGCTTCCAAAAACCTGACAGGAAGTGCTGCATTAGGCGGTGACTGGGATTTAGAAGTAACAATTGGTTCGATTGAGACACCTTTGGCATTCACCCAAGAGGCGATCGCAGCTTACGATCGCGTTTTAGTTTTTTTTGGAGTCACCAGCACCAACGACTCCGGCTCAGGCTCGCTGCGAGATGCGATTAACCAAGCCAATGCTACCGCAGGCGTAGATACTATTGACCTGACTGGCATTACTGGCACAATTACCCTCGCTACAACGCTGCCAACTATTAATGAAAGCGTCAGTCTGAACGGCCCTGTTGCAGCTAACTTGACAGTTAGTGGCAACAGCTTAGTGCAGATACTTAACACTAATACCGGCCCTGTTAGCATCTCTAACCTCACTTTTGCTAACGGCACTGGGGGCATTCTTAACGGCTTCGGTGTCACCCTGAACCTCACCAACGTTACCTTTTCAGGCAACACCGCTGGAGGAGGCGGTGCCCTGTTCAATAACGGCGGTACTGTAACAATCACGAGTTCCACTTTTACTGCCAATACAGTCAACGGTTTCGGCGGCGGCGCGATCAGGCAGGGTGGCGGTATTGTAAACATTGTTGGCAGCACTTTCACCGAAAACACAGCGACGGCAGCTAGCCAAGGCGGAGGTGCCATCCTGATCGATAGCGGTACAGTAAACATTACTGGCAGCACGTTTAGTGGCAATAGTTCCCAAAATACCGACGGTGGCGGCGCGATTTACCACCGAGGCGGAGGCGAACTGTTAAGCATTGCTGACAGCACTTTCACTAACAACATTTCGGCGGCTGATGGCGGTGCGATCAGAAACGATGCCCAGCCATTAAGTGTCACCAGCAGCACGTTCAATGGCAACCAGGCCGCACAAAACGGCGGTGGCATTGTCAACAGCGGCGCGGCAACCATTACCAACAGTACGTTTTCTGCGAACACGGCAACTAACTTTGGCGCGATCAGAAATGGCGGTACGCTGGATCTGAGAAGTAGCACTCTTACTCTCAATAGTGCCACAAACCAAGGCGGGGGCATCTTCAATACCTTGACAGCAAACGTCCGCAACACCATCATTGCTGGGAATACGGCTCCGTTAAACCCCGATGTAGACGGCACATTTACAAGTGAGGGCAATAACTTAATTGGCAACGGTGCTGGTGCTGGCTTCACAAACGGTCTTAATGGCGATCTAGTAGGCACTGCTGGCACTCCCATCAATCCGAATCTAGCACCACTGGCAAATAACGGCGGCCTGACGCAGACGCACGCACTGAATGCAGGTAGCCCCGCGATCGAGGCGGGTAACAGCGCGATCGCACCTGCTACGGATCAGCGTGGCTTAACTCGGCCTTCTGGCATTGCTGTTGACATCGGCGCTGTTGAAGTACAGCAGATTGTCAGCATTGCAGCCCCAACCAATACAGCTATTGAAGGTGGAAGCGCAGGTACTTTTCGCATTAGCCGCACTGGTAGCACATTAGGCAACCTGACAGTTAATCTCGCTATTGATAACAGCAGTACCGCTGTCCCCGCTGATTACAGCCTTGCGGGTGGCAGCGTAGCGGTTGCGGCTTCTAACGTGACGGTGACGATTCCCAACGGACAAGCTTTTGTTGATGTCACCCTCACTGCTGTTGACGATACCATTCCTGAACTGGCAGAACCGCTGCGCCTGAATTTGGCTGCTGGCAATAATTACACGATTGATGCTGTCAACACTAACGCTACCGTTACTATTCCTGCGAATGACTCGATTGCTTATGCGATCGCACTCACAACTCCAGCCACAGGTTCCTTAATTGAAGGCAACTCCGGCACTCAACCCGTCACTTTCACCGTCACTCGCAGCGGCGGCACGGGGGTAGCGAGTACAGTAAATTATGCGATCGCTGGTACCGCGATCAACGGCCCAGACTACAATAATATCAATGCTGCCGGGGCTACTAGCGCCACAGGGACGATCGCCTTTGCCGCCAACGAAATAACTAAAACTATTGCTGTGGATGTCTTGGGCGAAACTGCAGTTGAACCTGACGAGACAATTACCGTCACTCTCAGCAACCCAAATCCGATCGCAGCGCCGGAAAGTTCGACTGTCACCACCAGCACCGCCACTGCTACGATCGCCAATGATGATATTCCTAGTATCTCGATCGATAATGTAGTTGTTACCGAGGGCAATACGGGTACTGCTAGCGCCACCTTTACCGCCTCTCTCTCAGCAGCTTATAGCTTGCCCGTCACCGTCAATTACGCCACGTCAGACGGTACTGCTAACACTGCTGATAGCGATTACACGGCGGCAACAGGCAGCGTCACCTTCAATGCCGGGGAAACGACAAAAACTATTACTGTTGCTGTCAACGGCGATTCTAAGTTTGAAACTGACGAAACATTTAACGTCAAACTCAGCACCGCTGTCAATGCGACTATTACTAAAGCGACGGGCATAGGCACGATCGCAAATGACGACTTGGAGTCACCAACTCCGACACCGACGCCAACTCCGACACCGACGCCGACTCCACCGACGCCGACGCCGACGCCAACTCCGACTCCCACGGAAACTCCGACTCCGACTCCGACTCCAACTCCAACGGAAACTCCAACGGAAACTCCGACTCCGACTCCGACTCCGACTCCAACTCCAACGGAAACTCCGACTCCGACTCCGACTCCAACTCCAACGCCAACGGAAACTCCGACTCCGACTCCGACTCCTACGGAAACTCCGACTCCGACTCCAACTCCCACGGAAACTCCGACTCCGACTCCGACTCCGACTCCGACTCCGACTCCCACGGAAACTCCGACTCCGACTCCGACTCCGACTCCCACGGAAACTCCGACTCCGACTCCGACTCCGACTCCAACTCCAACAGAAACTCCGACTCCAACTCCAACGGAAACTCCGACTCCGACTCCACCGACGCCGACGCCGACGCCAACTCCGACTCCGACTCCAACTCCAACGGAAACTCCGACTCCGACTCCGACTCCAACGGAAACGCCAACTCCAACTCCAACGGAAACTCCGACTCCGACTCCAACGGAAACGCCAACTCCAACTCCAACGGAAACTCCGACTCCGACTCCGACTCCAACGGAAACTCCCACACCAACGCCACAAACTCAAGACGAAGATTGCATTTGCAAGCAGATAACCTTTCCCAGCCCGACTGCTATTCGCGGCCCCAACCAAACAAATAGCACCACCAACGGTACAGAAAGCGACGACTTTCTGGAGGGTTCGATTACCAATGACAATATCAACGGCTTAAATGGTAACGACTTGGAGGTTGGCTTCACTGGCAATGACAATATTTACGGCGGATCTTACCTCAGCATTGATCTAGGAAATATAACCATTCTTCCCTCTGCCAAAGATAGCGACGTGCTGTTTGGCAATGAGGGCGATGATTACCTCAACGGGGGTGCTAAAGATGATTTAATTTTTGGGGGGAAGAACGAAGATGTTGCTTACGGTGGCAAAGATGACGACATAATTTTTGGAGACAAACAGAGCGATACTTTAATTGGCGATGAGGGTAACGACACATTATACGGTGGTACTCTTAACCCTTTAGACATCGATTCTACAGGTCGCGATTTGCTATTTGGCCTCAGTGGCGATGATTACCTCAACGGGCAAGAAGCCGAAGATTCCCTTTCAGGCGGTAATGGAAACGATACAGTGCGTGGCGGCAAGGGTGATGATTTGGCATTAGGAGACTTGGGCAACGACGTGCTGTTTGGGGATGAGGGCAGCGATACTCTCTGTGGTGGCGACGGAGAAGATACTATGTACGGGGATATTGGCAGCCCTCTGGCGATCGGCTCCGCTGGCGATCAAGACCAGATGTGTGGTGATTTGGGCAACGATTTGTTGTTTGGCAATGAAGGTCAGGATACCGTTAACGGTGATGCTGGAAACGATACTCTTTATGGCGGCAAGGACGAAGACAGTTTACTGGGTAGTGCTGGGGACGATTGGTTATTTGGAGATGAGGGGAATGATACTTTGATTGGAGGTACTGGGGACGATCGATTTATCTTAGGTATCGACAGCGGCCGCGAGACTATTTTAGACTTTCAAGATGGTCGCGATGCGATCGGCTTGACAGGCAGTTTAAGTTTCTCGCAACTGAGCATTACTGTAGAAAATAATTCTACTTTGCTCCGAGTTACCAGTTCCGGTCAACTGTTAGCAACTCTCAGCAATGTGTCAACAGGGCTGATTAATGTTGCAGATTTTGTAGCGGTCTAAATCGATACCCCTGGGGACACGGCATTGCCGTGTCCTTTTGGTCGATCGTATACAAAAAATCGGCTCTCCCGGATCTGTGGTGATAACTCGATCTAAGAACTGGTAATAGGTAATGGGTAATGGGTTAGTCATTTGGAGCAAGTTACCTATTACCTATTACCCATTACCCTGTAACACAGGATACATTTTCCCCAGCTCACTATGAGATCCAAAAAGGGGACTTTGACCCTCTTGCTCCCCTCTTTTTAATGGGTACTGGGAGGTTCTAAGACGCAAGAAAACACGCTCTAGAGAACCAAAAAACCTGGTTTATGCGTCAATATTTCTCGGAAAAAGCGACAATTTTTCCCAAAAACCGATTTTTTTGCATAATTCCTGTTCTCTAAGCCGATTATTTAATAGGACAGATCGATACCTACTGGAATCCGTTGTTTTTCTCGATCGATCGTTCCCGCTTCCCTTTCTAATCTTTATCCAAAGCAAACAAAACAAAATAAAACAAAATAAAATAAAATAAAATCAAGCGCTGAAACCCAAACGAAATCGCTAGAATGAAGGCAGTCGAGACGATGCGTGTTGCAGTTCCTTTTGATGTATCATTTATGGAGGACTACTTTTATGCCATCCTTGAAATCTCCAACCGAGCGAACCAGTGGATTATACGTGCGTTCCCCAGAGGGAGAACTACTTATTTTTCCCCTGAAACATACAGAAGTCCGAGCAAAAATTGCCGGAAATTTATCGCGAGTTGAAGTCTCGCAGCAATTTGAAAATCCTTTCACAAAGCCATTAGAAGCAGTCTATATTTTCCCGCTACCTGCGGAAGCAGCGGTAGATGAGATGGAAATTAAAATTGGCGATCGCACCATTAAAGGCAGCATCAAAAAACGCGAAGAAGCCCAACAAATTTACGAAAAAGCCAAACAAGAAGGGCGGACTGCGGGTTTGCTGGAACAGGAGCGAGATAATATTTTCACCCAGTCCCTCGCCAACATCAAACCGGGTGAATCAATCGATGTCACGATTCGCTACACTGACAGTTTGAAATTTTTAGCTGGCGATTACGAATTCATTTTTCCGATGGTTGTCGGGCCGCGATATATTCCCGGTACGCCGCTGGATGAAACGGCTGCTAGCGGTAGCGCCCCTGCCCCAATGACAGTCAATTCCGATACCGATATTGTCCCCGATGCGTCGCGCCTCAATGCCCCGATTTTGCCACCGGGAATGCGATCGGGACACGATATCGGCGTGACGCTAGAAATTGAGGCGGGCGTACCGATTCGTAATGTCAATTCCCCATCCCACCAACTGGAAATAGAATATTTCGACTCCCCCCAAACTGCTTTAGCAAACGAGCCGAAAAATGGGCTAATGGTGCGCGTTAAATTGGGGAATCAAGATACAATTTCCAACAAAGATTTGATTGTTCGCTATCAAATTGCGGGTCGAGAAACTCAATCTACGGTATTAACTCAAGCGGACGATCGCGGCGGGCATTTTGCAGTTTACTTGATTCCGGCGATCGAGTACAAAACCGATGAAATCGTGCCGAAAGATGTCGTTTTTTTAGTCGATACTTCCGGTTCGCAATCCGGTGCGCCTTTGCAGCAATGTCAGGCATTGTTGCGGCAATTTATTAACGGGCTGAATCCAGCGGATACTTTCTCGATTTTGGATTTTTCCGACAAAGTGCGACAACTGTCAAAACAACCGCTACCGAATACAGCAGAAAATCGACAACAGGCGATCGAATATATCAACAAACTCAGCGCTTCAGGCGCTACGGAAATGTTGGGCGGGATTCGGGCGGCGATCGATTTTCCCGCACCATCCGGGCGCTTGCGAACTGTGGTATTCCTCAGCGACGGTTACATCGGCAACGAAAACCAAGTTCTCGCCGAAGTGCAGCAACATCTCAAATCGGGGAATCGCCTGTACAGTTTCGGTGCGGGGAGTTCCGTCAATCGCTTTTTGCTCGATCGCATTGCGGAAATCGGGCGGGGAATCTCCCGGATTATCCGGCATGACGAACCAGTTAAGGAATTTGTCGAAAAGTTTTTCCGGCAAATCAACAATCCGGTGTTGGTAAATCTGGAAATTACTTGGCAGGGAGAGGGCGAAAATCCGGTAATTTATCCGTCAGTTGCGCCGGATTTATTTGCTGAACAACCGCTGGTTCTGTTTGGGAAAAAGGGCGATCGCCAAGCTGGAATATTGCAGATTAAAGGGGTTAGCGCAGGCGGACACCAGTACGTCCAAACCTACCAACTCGACTTTACCGATCCTGGAAATCCGGCAGTTGCCCAGCTTTGGGGGCGGCACCGCATCAAAGATTTGATGAATCAGATGGTGCAGTACGAAACCAAGGTGGGGGTGGAAACAGTGACAGAAACGGCGCTAACGTATCAGCTTCTGTCGCAGTACACGGCTTTTGTGGCTGTCAGCGATGATGTGCGCGTCGAACCGGGTACGGAATCCATCTCGATGAACGTTCCTGTAGAAATGCCGGAAGCGGTGGAATATCTGGGCGTATTGGGCGGCACAGGCTATGTAGAAGATAATGGCTGCACAGACTGGATGGAACAAAAACAAGAACGCGGCATCACATTTAATCGCTCACAGAAGCGGGTGTATCCATTGCCCGCACTAGCCAGCGCCCCCAGCGCAAAGTCAAAGCGGCACAGGCGGAGTACATCACCTGTAGAAGTCGTTAGCGCTACGGGGTTGGATGAAGTGGCGATCGATAGTTTAAACGAACACTTGGCAACTCTGACTGTGCCGCCCGGTACAAATGGCGAATTGGTGTTAGAAATTGTCTTCACTAAAGTGCGCGCCAGCCGCATAGTTGTGGATGCTGATGCTTCGACTTTGGCGGATGTGGAGTTGCTGAAAACTATCAAAAAATGCCTCTTTAGCTGGCGCATTCCTCACTTTATTGGGGATACAGTGCGCCTGACATTGCGGGTGCGATCGTAAAACGGCTTGAGTTAACAATCCGGGCAATACTTTTGCTCGATCGCCCACAAAAAAATGGAAGAATTTGCTCTTCCATTTTTTAATAATGACTATTCGTCCTCACTGCAAACCACTTTTTTTATTAGAATTCTCCCATAATTATCGTGGAACAGGCCCTCGTTGCCTGTTCAAAATCTGCTTTGAGAGGAGAAGTCTATTGGTAACTTGACGGACACGATCGCATTTTCAACTAAACAGCAGCTAACTCAGGAGTCGGGCGCTTGCTGTGGCGGATACCCTCGATCGCCGCTGCGTAATCATTCGCCTTAAACACAGCAGAACCAGCGACGATCGCATTTGCGCCCGCTTCCAGAACCTGCCAAGTATTGTTCCCCTTCAAACCGCCATCCACCTCAATCCAAGGATCGAGGCCCTTGTCGTCGCACATTTTACGCAACTGGCGAATTTTTGGCAAAACAGCCGGGATAAAACTTTGACCGCCAAAGCCGGGATTGACGCTCATAATCAGCACCAAATCGCAAAGTTCCAGCACGTACTCGATAAACTCCAAAGGCGTTGAAGGATTCAGAACCACACCAGCCATTTTGCCCAATTCCCGAATTTGGCCGAGGGTGCGGTGCAAGTGAGGCGAAGCATTGTGTTCCGCGTGAACGGAAATAATGTCAGCACCAGCCTTAGCGAAGTCCTCGACGTACTTCTCCGGCTCCACAATCATCAAGTGGACATCGATCACCTTGGTAGTAACGGGGCGAATTGCCTCAACAATCAGCGGCCCGATAGTAATATTAGGAACAAAGCGACCGTCCATCACATCTACGTGAATCCAGTCAGCCCCTGCTCGATCGACAGCCTGAATCTCTTCTCCGAGACGGCTAAAATCGGCTGATAATATGGATGGAGCAATAACGATTGATTTTTGGGATTGGGTCATGGCTAAGTCTGTTCTCCTGTCTGCTGTGCTGTATCCAGTTTATCAAAATACGGGTCTCCGGGTCGAAAAGTTGCCAACGATCGGTCGCGGGTTCGGGAGTGCCGAAAAATTTTGCCTTTGACAGACAAGTTTGGCGATCGCACCAGCCCTGCTCTGGGAATTTTGGTTTAGGATATTAATTTTCCCTCTAACAAATAACTCTTGTGCAAAATCTGACCTTCTGCAAATTTTGAGTAGCAAATGATGAAAAATACAGATCCCTTAGAAAATCCTGAACTCGATCGTGCAAGTCTGTTTGTATTAATGATCCCAGTCATCGGCTTTTTCCCCGCCCTGTGGACTCTTTACCGCCGTCAGGGCAGCCCCGAACGCAAAGCCATCAGCCGCTTGGCAATTGCCCTTGCTTTTAGTTGGCTATTAGGACATATTCTTTTAGAAGCTGGAGCGATTTCTGCGGAATCTCCGACACTTCCCATGTTATTAATGAGTAGCCTGCTGACAACCAGCTATTTCATCGTTGCTCTGGGACTGATGGTTCGCCTCTGGAAGCGTCAACCGCTATGGTTGCCCGGAATTAGCCGCGTAGCGGAGCAAGTGGTGGGCAAACATTTATCATAATTTAGGGTTCTTTTAAGCCCCTACCGTATTGATTGATTGCGTCTTCAGCTTGATACTACATATTGCCATTATCTTTTTTATTTTTGTTGTGTGTGAGGAAGCCAGTGCCAGCTCAAAAAATTCCTAATCAAGACCCTATCCAACAATCAACTGCTCAACCTGCAACCAAAAAATCTTCCCAGCAGCCCCATCGAGGCCGTTGGCTGGGTTTTGGTTTTGGTTTGGCGGGAGTAGCCATGCTCTCAGCCACAGCCGGAGCGTTGCTAGCCGTCTCCCTTTCCACAACGCCGCTTCAGCAACAAAAGTTGAGCCCTGAAGAAGCGGCGGTGTTTTCTCAAGGCGACATGGCAAAGCTCAACATGAAGATGCCGGAGCTGACTCGCCCAGTTAATATTTTAGTTTTAGGACTTAAAGTTCTGAGTTCAGACATCGACGGCCATGCCGATAGGGAGCAGGGATACGAGGTCTGGCAAAACTCTTTCAAGGGGTTAACCGATACTATGCTGTTGGTTAGGTTTGACCCTCAAAATAAAAAGTTAAGCGTGCTTTCCATTCCGCGAGACACTCGCACCTATGTTGAAGGTAGAGGGGAGGTGAAAATAAACGAAGCTAATTACTACGGAGGCCCAGCTTCGTCAGCGAAGGCAGTCAGCGGACTCTTGGGCGGCGTGGGAATTGACCGTTATGTCACGGTCAATATTCAAGGCATCAAAAGTTTGGTAGATGCACTTGGTGGCATTACTATTAATGTCCCTAAGGACATGAAGTATACCGATGAAAGCCAGCATTTATATATAAATTTAAAGGCTGGCAAGCAGAAACTCAACGGCGAACAAATCGTGCAATATTTGCTTTACCGGCACGACGATTTGGGCGATATCGGGCGGGTGCAGCGCCAGCAATTGTTGATGCGGGCTTTTGTAGAACAGGAAGTCAATGTAGGTTTGCTGTCTCGGCTACCGAAGATTTTGTCGGTGATTCAGTCTCACCTTGACACGAATTTGAGTATAGAAGAATTGGTGGCTTTGGCTGGTTTTGCTACTCAAACCGATCGCGCTGGCGTGCAGATGTTGATGGTTCCCGGCAAATTTAGCGATGCTAAGGACTACAAGGCGAGTTTTTGGTTGCCCGATCAAAGTGGCATCGAAACTCTGGTGTCAGAACATTTTGACTTCGGTCAGAATAGTTGGACAATTGAGAATGCTGATGCAACTTTTCTGAAAGTGGCGATTCAAGATAGTACCGGAGATGAATCTGCTGTTGAAGATTTTGTCAATACTCTGACTCAAGCAGGTTATCGGAATGTTCAGGTTTATAAAGCTTGGCCCGAACCGTTGGAGGTAACTACTGTAGTAGCTCAACAGGGCGATATTAAAGGTGCTCAAGCGATTCGCCAGTTTTTGGGTTTTGGAGACGTGCTGGTTGAGAGTACCGGTTCTTTGCAGTCGGACGTGACAATCAGATTGGGTCAGGATTGGTTGCAGAAAAAGGCTCAGTCCGGCGGTGCGGCTAAGTCTTTTTAAACTGGGTTTTAACCGCGGTATTTGTAGGGACACAGCATTGCTGTGTCCTCTTCTTTTCTGTTGGTAGAGATGAAGGCGATCGCTTTTTTGCCGATTTACTAACTAATAAAGCCCTGGAGGCACTAATCCTCAGAAACCCCCTTGATTCGTAGATTCCTAATTACCAAACCAAGATTTTTTTGTATAAACCGGGTTTGTAAGCTAGGACTTGCGCACTCGGATTGCTGGAAGGTTGTTTACCCAGATTAAAGGCTATAACACAGTTTTTTTATGAAAAAACCCGGTTTCAGCGCAATTCCTATGATACTATCTTTTTTGGTAATGATGAATCACGATCGCAATACCGATACTTTCCTCCGCAATCAGAAGTGAAACAATAATTTACCAGGGAAAGCTTAAGATATTTTATAAAGGTAGGGTTGATGAACAAGGGTGCTAAAATAGACCGACAGCGGGAACATCAGGCAAATGAACGCACGTTTCTTGCATGGTTACGAACTTCAATCGGTTTAATTGGTTTTGGGTTGGCGATCGCTCGGTTCAGTTTATTTCTGCGTCAATTTCAAGCTACAGTGACTCAGCAAGAAGTTTCCTCCCCTCCCTTCTTCAACTCCGAAACTTTAGGGCTGAGTATGGTCGTTTTTGGGATTGCGGTCATTGCCTTGGCAGCATGGCGTTATAATCGAGTTTTCTGGCAAATTGAGCGAGGTGATTATCGCCCAAATCGTGTCCTAGTTTGGATTATGACTGGAACAGTGATGATTTTAGGAACGTTAACCATTCCGTTGTTGCTGTGGCGAGATCGCGGAAATATAGCTCCCACTTCAACTCCTAAAAACTCTCAATTCTAAGTTAACCCGATCGCTTAGAATTGAGTGAAAATAACCGCAACCATATCATTAAGCTTTTGTGCATCTAGATTGTCTAGGATCTTAAAGGAGCTGATGGGGAGAGGATTTGACGATTTTGGCTCTGATCATGGAAATATACAATTTAAATGCAGTACAAGTTACAAGCGGAAGCAAGTGAAATGAAGCCATCGCACCCACAACCAACCTAAAAAACTCCCTACAAAATAAGAGATAAAATCTGACAAACTAAAGTGATTTCCCAAAATCAGCCTTCCGGGTAAAGTAGCTCGCATTGCTTGTAAAAACGGAGGTGTCCACAGTTGGAGAAACTCTACTCCGCAGGTAGCTAGACACACAGCTAAAGCCGCCCTAATTGGGGAAAATCGCGGCCAGATCAGAACTACCAGCAAAATCCAAAATACCTCATAAGCTATGCTCCCAAAAGAGTCGTTGAACCATTCCGGTGCAGGGCCGCGAGAAAATCTCACCGCATAACCTAAAGGGATAATCACGATTATACTGATGAGCAGGGCAATTCTATATTTTAAAAAACGGCGATCGGGAGAAATTGGGGAAGTCATTGATTCTGGGCACAATCACGCATTTGTTGTCACAGGTTGAAGTGGATAAACCTCAGAATTAAGTGCGATCTTCAATACTGCATTGGCTTGCAACGGCTCATGGAACCAATATTCTCTGTACCACCTATCCTCTTCTATCGATTCTGAAATCATCATCATAGGACAGCCGGAAAATCGACCGCCCGGCTCTAAATTGACGCTCCAGGGCTGGCGCCCCTGTCCTTCCAAAACCACTATGCAATCTGGGTTGCTGGGTTGTGATTTGAGGAAATCATCACTAAGCTGAACCCAACTTGGGCGATGAACGCTGAGTCTTATAGCCATCTCAAGCCGCTCCAAGTCACGATGCTCTATGGATTTTTCTAGGAAGCTTGTAACTTCAATCTCGATATTTTCCGTGATGTGTTCAAGCAGTACCCGGAAATCAGTGACCAAACAAGCCAGTTCATCATCGGCTGTGAACCCCCAATAACTGGCATAGCTACCATCCCCGTATCCACTTCCAAATGCGATCGTATTGCCCCCAGTATCAGGGTCTAGGGTAAGATTGAAAGTGTGCATATCGGGGTCTAGGGTGAGATTGAAGCCACTCTGATCCACAATTTGCTGAGATGGGTAGGTTAATAGAGTTACCAGCTCCTGAGCTGCTAGCCAGTCATCCAATTGAATCCTTTGGTCAATGGCACGCTCGACTAGACACTGCAATTCTTCATCAGAACGTCGCTCAACTACCTGAGCATCGACAAAACATCCCAGTCCCGCATCAACACCATAGGCAAAAAACTGATTCCGTCTTAACTCGGCCAAATCCTCACCTCGACGCAGAGCCATCTCCCAACGGACAGGGGATTCAGAGCAAAACTTAACCATCGCACAGGCAGTGCGCCCACTGTCAACCACACTTAGCAACACAGGATAGCGCCCTGGTGGAACGGTTCTGCTAAACGGGTCAACGTCTTTGCACCACAGCCAACCGGGGTCGCAAGCAATAATACGCCCTGAAGGTAAAACTAAGTCACCCGCCTGAAAAACATCACTGGTTATGGGACCCTCTGTGAGCGATTCGTAGACTTGATTGGGCTCGAATGCTGCGATGAAGTTGGTATGAGTCTTTGGGGACATGAGGCGATCGCAGTTAGATAGAACTTTTTTACTACTCTAATATATGATTTGTGGTTCAATATCAAAGATTGCTTGGGTAAGCCATATCTATTTAACCGGACTTGATATGACTGGCATAAAATCTTAACCTGTATCGGATTGAGTGTCTGGTACCACTTGCAAAAGAATTACATTGCTGTGGCGATCGCGACTGAGCAAAAACTTAACTTCCCCAGTCGCACCGTTAACTTTAAAATCAGAATTAGCCAAAGTCTTAGCTAAGATAACTCGTCCTGCTTCACTGCTATAAGGTTAATCGCGATCGCCCACAGGTAAACTCAGTATAAACCCTGTTTGACCAAGTATGGCAGCATCTAGTTGGATATCGCCGCCGTGCGCCCGTGCGATTTCCCTTGCTAAGCTTAGCCCCAATCCCGATCCTTCGATTTTTTGGATCTGTGTGGAGTCGCCGCGATGGAAGCGCTCGAAAATGCGATCGCGCTCCCTCAAAGAAATATCTTGAGAGCTATTGACAATTTTGACAATTACTCTCTTTCCCTGACAGTTAGCCTGTAACCTGAGCCAACCCTTCGGTAAATTATATTTAATCGCATTACCAACTAGATTTTGCAAAACCTGCACCAGCAAATCGCGATCGCCCTTGATATATAAATTAGGATCAATTGCCATTTGCACATCTAAATGCGGTGCTAGCAGTTCCATATCTTCGGCAATTTCCGATAGTAAAGCCGACATATTCACCTCAACCAAATGTAAACCCATACGTCCGGCATCGGCTAGAGAAAGTAAGAGAAGTTTACGGGTAATTTCACTCAAACGGCGCACTTCATCCAATAAATTACTCAGGGTTTGCTGTACCTCAGAACCCGATTCAACTTGATGCAAAGCCCGTTCTAGTTGGCCTTGCAAAATTGCCAGCGGAGTCTTCAGTTCATGGGCAGCATCTCCACTAAAACGAGAAGCTTGTTTAAAACTTCGCTCCAGACGTTCTAACATCTGATTGAACACAAAAATTAATTCTACAAACTCTATATCCGTTGAACCGACAGGGACGCGCCGATCGAGCCCTTGTACGGTAACATTGCGAATAGCCATCGTGAGTCGCCCAATGGGATATAGAATACTCCGCGATATCAACCACGCTCCACCCGCTACGAATAACAGCACTACGGGAATAGAAATTAGAAAGATATTGCGAATCGATGCCATTTCCCGATCGATCGCTTGTAAGTTAACAGCGATCGCTATTTGAGTCTGAGGAGAATGAATCGCGCCCACACGCCAAACTGCCCTGCTAGTACGCTGGGTTGCTAGTTTAGCTTTGAAAACTCGAGGAAAATTCGGTCGATCGAATTGAGGAGGCCGATCGCGCGCGGGTCTTCTTTCTCTCGGTGAAAATGAATCCGGTCGATCGGGAGGTGGCGGATAGGGTGGAGGTGGTGGATAGGGTGGAGGGGGAGGTTCTAATTGAAAAGGTATTCTAGCAGGATCGGGAGGGGGTTGGGGCAGCGATCGCCATAATGAATTAGCATCAAGTTCATCTTGCCACTGGCTCGATCGGTAGAGCAAATTACCATCTCTATCAGTCACCAGCAAAGCCGCGGTTGTTTCCCCATCATTCATGCCCAAAACTGAGGGCAAAGAATCACTATAAACATCCCATTGCGCCGATTGCGGGCGGGTAGATTGGATTAACTGATTCTTGATTTCAGCATCAAGACGCTTGACCTTAGCATCGTAAATCAACCACCACGAAACAATACTAAAGCCAATCAGAGCAACACTTGCCAGAACAGCAGATAATAGAGTAATCCGAAAGCGAAAAGATTGCAGTTTCACGATGGGGAATCTGGTTTGCGAAACCGATAGCCAACGCCCCGCACGCTCTCAACCCATCCTGTACCGCCGATCGGTTCAATTTTCTTGCGAATGCGTTGAATACATACATCTACCACATTCGTATTCGGATTAAAATCATAACCCCAGATATGTTCGAGGATTTGCGTGCGAGTGAGTACCCGGCCAGGCGATCGCATCAGATATTCCAACAGATTAAACTCGCGGGTTGTAAGTTCTACCGCATGGCGATCGCAGGTAACTTCTCGCAGAATGCGATCGAGCTTAACTGGGCCAACACTCAGAATATTTTGGCGATCGCCAGAAGCACGCCGCACCACAGCATAAATCCGAGCAACTAACTCCTCAACAAAAAACGGTTTAGCTAAATAGTCATCAGCACCGAGATGTAACCCTTCAATGCGATCGTCTAGTTCATTGCGAGCAGTTAATAAAATCACGGGTACGTTGCGTCCAGCCTTTCGCAGATGTTTGAGAATAGATAATCCGTCTTTTCCCGGCAATACAATATCCAGGACGATCGCATCGTACTCATTATCCATCGCCCGATCGTAGCCATCATTGCCATTATCGCAATAATCCACAACAAAACCTTGTTCTTTCAAGCCGATACAAACAAAATTGGCAATTTTTTCTTCATCTTCAACGTATAGAACATTCATAGATTTACCTATTCGGTTGCGATTATACCGCCATCAGGGATTTACTTAAATTACAAAACTGTAATCCATCCGCAGTGTTGCAGGTAATGTTTGGGGATTTTGATGTAGCTATAAACATTTCTGGATCGGCGATCGTAACTCTCATGAAAATTGCTTCACTGCTCGCGTTACCTGCTACAGCCTTGCTGCTGGGATTTAGCAGCTTGAGTTTCCCCGATCGGACTACAGCTAATTCTAATACTGTACTAGCCCAGAGCCAGCCCGAACCCAGTCAAGAGCGCAGACATCCGCCCCGTATAGATTTTCCTGCTGCTGCCAAACAATTAGGAGTCACCGAAGCCGAGTTAATCGAAGCTTTGGGCCTACCCGCCAAACCGCCGGAACCGCCAAGCGAAAATAATCGCCCGCCCAGCCCACCGCCCCGTCCTCGTTTAGATATTCCCGGTGCAGCGAAAAAGTTGAGAGTCACCGAAGCAGAGTTGATTAAAATTCTGGGCATTCCACCGCGTCCACCGGGCGATCGTAACTTACCTCAAAATTCGGAAAAACCCTAATTTCTCCAGATTACAAAACTGTAATCCTAGGACAGGGATAAATGTCATATTCAACCAACTTAATGATTGTAGAGACTAACTCAAAGGCCGATCGAGAATTCTCTTTTTTAGCCTGAAAGCTTCTTCAAACTTAGAAAACTAATCCGGGTAATTACATCATGCCACAACTATTTCCTAATTCAATCAATGCACCGGGCAACCAACCTCCCCAAAATCAAGGCGCACCGGGCAACCAACCTCCCCAAAATCAAGGCGCACCGGGCAACCAACCACCTCAAAATCAAGGCGCACAAATTATCAATTCTGCTCTACCTCCCCAAAATCTAACTCCACCCCCTCCGCCAGCTAACAGTATTACCACCACAGCAGGAAACGACAATATTACCGGAGATAGTTTAGATAACTTCATCCTAGGTAATAGCGGCACTGATAGCATAATTGGAGGATTAGGCACGGATACAATGAGCTATCTTTCCCTTACCAGCAGCATTAGCCTTGAGGCGAAAGGCATAGTAGATAAAGGCGCAGCAGGTACAGATACCCTGCAAAATATAGAACAAATAATTGCTCCTTTAGGACAGAGTAATACCATCGATGCTTCTACAGGTAGCGGCACAGCTTCTATTAATGTGGATTTGTCGCAAAATCGCTTGGCGGTTAACAATCTACCCGGTATCGGCACTCTGAATTTTACGGTAGAGAATTTCGTTAATGTCACAGGTACTCCGAATGTAGATGTCCTTACCGGAAACATCCAAAACAATTCTTTAGTAGGAGGAGATGGTAACGATACACTCTCAGGTTTGCGCGGCAATGATACCCTGATTGGAGTCAACCCATCAAGTGCTGCACCGGGAAGCAATGAAACGGATGTGCTGATTGGTGGTCGGGGTAGAGATGTTTTTGTTCTCGGTGATGCGGCGATTAGCTACTATCAGGGAACAGGAGTTGCGCTGATTCAGGATTTCCAACAGGGAATCGATCGCATTCAGTTAAGTGGGAATCTTTCCAACTACAATATAGTTGGTAACTCCATCAATTTGGCTGGTACATCTGACCAAATTGCTGTCATTCAAGGCGGCTTTACTCTTGATAGTTTCATATTCGTATAATATCAATTCCGGCTGCACTCCTCATAATACCTAGGAAACGGCAGTGCCGTTTCCCTACCCAAAATAACATTGTAGGGAAACGGCACTGCCGTTTCCTAATTTCTTCTTCCTACTTCTTCCTTCGTGTCCTTTGCCTCTTCGCGGTTCAATAATCTAATTCTTCCAGCATCAAAAGAGCAAAAGCACTAATTTTCTGCAAACGCCGATCGCTCTTTAATCCAATCGAGTAAAATAGGATTGACCAATTCCGGCGCTTCATCCTGGGGACAATGACCTACGCCTTCCAAAGGAATAAACTTTTCAACAGCCGGAAACTTTGCCAATTCTTGCCCCAATGCGATCGGCTCCCAAGGGTCGTCCGTACCCCACAAAATCAAAGCCGGACAGCTCAAACGCGGCAACAAATCCTCCGGTAGCGGCCCTTGAGAATAACTGATAAATGCTACAAATACTTCGACTGCACCGCTATCTCGGGCAGGTTTCAGCAGCATATTTACCAGTTCGTCGCTGACAGCTTCAGGACGGCGATATGCTTGTAAAAGCACTTTTTTTACTGTTTTTGGCGTAGCTAATTGTTTAAAAAATAATTGACTTATCCACTTGACATTTAAAACTTTTTGTGCAATTGGCGCTCCAAAACTGCGATACCAAGGCAATTCGGCGCGTTTGCGATCGTGCAGCAACCGCAGGGAACAATTGATTAAAATTACGCCAGAAGCAATATCGGGAAAATCCACTGCGGCTTGCATTATTGCCACACAGCCGATCGAATTTCCCACCAAGAAAGCCGGCCCGCCCGCAACTTCCCGACAAAAATCAGCAATTAGCTGTCCCCAAGTTTCAAAAGTATAGTCAATCTCAAGTTTGGGCGCAGGTTTAGCAGAACCGCCAAAACCGATGAGGTCGATCGCATAACAGCGGCAATCAGCAGCCAGCGCCGGCAAATTCTTGCGCCAGTGGCCCCAAGACGCGCCGAAACCGTGGACAAACACCACCGCAGGTCCCTGCGAACCCGCAGCCTGGTAGCAAATCGGAAAGCCTTTCCACAGCCAAGTTTGAGGTGCAACAGCAGTTGACGAAGTGGGAGTAGAAGATGTCATGCGATTTTAGATTTTAGATTTTAGATTTTAGATTTTAGATTTTAGATGAATGCAAGGCTGCAAAGGACTCAAGTCATTACTACAAACCCTATCGCAATTCGAGGCAACCGCTAGGACATAAATCCCAAACCCTCATCCCTCTTCCTTCAGCGTCCTCAGCGCTCTCTGCGGTTAATACCTCTTCCCTCTACCCTCTTCCCTCTTTCCTCTTCCTTCTTCCTTCTTCCCTCTTCCTTCTTCCCTCTTCCTTCTTCCCTCTTCCTTCTTCCCTCTTCCTTCTTCCCTCTTCCTTCTTCCTTCTTCCTTCTTCCTTCTTCCTTCTTCCTTCTTCCTTCTTCCTTCTTCCTTCTTCCTTTGCAGTTAGAGCCGATATTATGTCAGGATTAAAGATGCTGACTTGTTTGCCTTATTGAAATTTCCCTTATGCCAACGATCATTTCCACTGCTGTCGTACCGTTTTTGGGGTCAGAAATTGTACCAGACTACGACACCGCCAAAGTAGTAATTTTACCAATTCCCTACGAAGCTACCACCACTTACCGCCGGGGGTGCGAAAACGGGCCGGCGAAACTTCTAGAAGCTTCTCATCAACTCGAGTGCTACGACGAAGAATTGGATTCCGAAGTTTGCTACGATGTCGGAATTTATACAAAAGAGCCGATCGCCGACACTCGCAACAGACAACTGGTTTCATCCTCAGAAATGCTGCAAGTCACCCAAGCCGCAGTCCACCAGCTAGTTACCGAAAATAAATTTGTCATCTCCCTCGGAGGCGAACACAGCATCACCGCCGGTGTAGTCGAAGGTTATCGCCAAGCATACCCGGATGAACCTTTCACAGTCGTGCAAATCGACGCCCACGGCGACTTGCGGCACGAGTACGAAGGCTCGATTCACAACCACGCCTGCGTGATGCGGCGCGTTGTCGATATGGGCTTACCGACACTGCAAATCGGGATTCGCGCTATCTGCAAGGAAGAAGCCGACTTGATTAAAGCAAAACACCTAAACGTGATTCGAGCCAGAGAAATTGCTACTCAACCGGATTGGGCAGATCGGGCAATTGCCAGCATCACAACTAAGCGAGTATTTTTGACGATCGACTTAGACGGCATCGATCCGACTTTAATTCCAGGGGTGGGCACACCGGAACCGGGCGGGTTAAATTGGTATTCCCTCACCGGATTTTTGCGTCGCGTCTTCGAGTCATATGAAGTAATCGGGTGTGACATTATGGAATTAGCACCTGTTGTAGATTCTGTAGTCTCAGAATTTACCGCAGCCAAATTAGCATACAAACTTATTGGATATCAAGCTCTGGCTCAAGGTTGGCTAAAACAGGGCGAGGAATAAACGGGTAAGTATGAGTTAAAATTGGCTGCGGGCAAGGCTAGAATTAAGACAAAGCCCAAAAACAGCCAATTTTATAGATACCAGGAGTTTCATCTTTCTTTCGTTGCAAATACCGATCTTCATACCCTCAAAAAATGAGTTTACTAATGGAAACAACCGGCACTCCGATTAACGGCTACGCTCCCGATTTTGAACTGCCGGGAGTAGACGAAGATGTTCACCATTTAGCTCGCTATTTAGAAAAATATCGAGCTATTGGGGTGATATTTATGTGCAATCACTGTCCTTACGTGAAGTTGTATCTAGATCGCCTGAAAGAAATTCAAGCAGAGTTTCAAGATCGAGATGTTACTTTAATCGGGATTAATGCTAATGATGCAAACCAGCATCCCGACGACAGTTTTGAGAACATGAAAATTTTTGCAGCCGACAATCAACTCAACTTCCCGTACATCCGAGATGTTGCTCAAGATGTGGCTGAAAGTTTTGGGGCTTCTAAAACGCCGGAGGTTTTTTTGTTAGACCAAGACGGCAAACTGCGCTATAAAGGTTTAATTGACGACAGCGCCGACGATTCGGCGGCGGTGCAAGTTTCTTATTTGCGGAGTGCGATCGACCAATTGCTCAACAGCCAACCCGTGGAGCCTTCAACTACAGAGGCGATAGGCTGTTCTGTCAAATGGCGAGAATAGGGAGGTTTTAAATTAAAAATCCTGGATGCAGAACCTAATAATGTAGGGGTGCGCACTGCGCACCTTATCGCTTTAAGTAGCGTCTAACTTCTGTTAACGAACCCCGAAGAACGCGAAGCAAGAAAGAGAAGAAGATACTTTTATAGTGGTTTCCGAGTAACTTAAAATTAAAATTCAAAACTATTTTCGGTGAACTTAAAAAATACACGCATTCTCAGTTTGATTGTCGCAGCCCTCGCGGCGGTAGCACTGCTGATTAGTTGGAACTTATTTCAGAGTGTTTCTCCAGTCGCAACAGCGCAACAGCGCACGTCTTTAACCGTATCTGCGGCTATCAGTCTGTCGCAAGCCTTCGCAGAAATCAAGACTGTTTATCAAGGCAGCAATCCCAATGTTACTATCACTTATAATTTCGGTGCTTCCGGCGCCCTCGCACAGCAGATCCAGCAGGGAGCCCCGGTAGATGTATTCTTGAGCGCTGCTACCAAACAAATGGATGCTTTGCAGCAAGCTAATTTGCTGATTAACGACACGCGGCGCAATTTGCTGACAAATCGCCTGGTTTTGATTACTCCTAAAAATGGCATAGTTTTGAGCGATTTCAAACAGTTAACAGATGCTAGAATCAAGAAAATTGCGATCGGCGAACCGAAAAGCGTACCTGTGGGCCAGTACGCTCAGGAAATGCTAACTAAGCTTGGATTGTGGCAGCAACTCCAGCAAAAATTAGTGCTAGGAAATAACGTCCGCCAAGTGCTGACATTTGTCGAAAGCGGTAACGTTGACGCTGGCATAGTTTACACGACTGATGCCAAAGCATCGGACAAAGTAACTGTGCGGCTAACGGCTGCGGAAAATTTGCACTCGCCCATTGTTTATCCGCTGGCAGTTATCAGAAACAGGCGCAATCCCGCTGCTGCAAAAGCGTTTGTTGACTTTTTAGCGGGCGAACGAGCTAAAATAGTATTTCAGAAATATGGATTTGGCATAGTTCGATAACTAACTAATTAGGGATTTTTTACCGCTGATGAAAGCAGATAAGCGCTGATTAACGCGGATTTATTTATAGATGGAATTTGATATTTCTCCGCTCTGGATATCTCTAAAATCCTCCGCTATTGCGACATTTCTCACCTTTTTCCTGGGAATAGCCGCCGCCCGGTGGATGCTTTCAACTCGCATCAGAGGTAAAGCTTTGATTGAAGGCATTTTCATTTCTCCCTTAGTTTTGCCGCCGACAGTAGTCGGATTTTTGCTGCTGATTCTGTTTGGGAGAAATGGGGCGATCGGTCAATTATTGCTACAATTCGACTTTACTATAATTTTCACTTGGCAAGCCGCCGCCATTACTGCCACAGTTGTATCATTTCCCCTCATGTACAAAACTGCTTTGGGAGCTTTTGAGCAAATTGATGCCAATCTTCTCAACGCTGCTCGCACTTTGGGAGCCTCCGAGTGGCAAGTCTTTTGCCGGATTATGTTGCCGCTAGCATGGCCGGGAATTTTAGCAGGAACTATTCTCGCATTTGCCCGCGCTTTGGGTGAATTCGGCGCGACGCTGATGTTAGCGGGAAATATTCCCGGACAAACTCAAACTATGCCGATGGCAATTTATTTTGCTGTGGAAGCAGGGGATATGAGGCAAGCTGCTATTTGGGTTTTGATTATTCTTAGTCTTTCTTTGAGCGTGCTAACTGCTGTTAATTTTTGGACTGATTTACAAAGGAGATCGCCCAAACCGAATTCGAGCCAAAGACTGCACTCAAATCTTCCCAAAGTCGCGTCTACTTGTAACACAAAACCCCAAAAACAACAACCGGAAAGCGGACTTTGTTTAAACATTTTTAAACCTCTCTCTGGCTTTGCCTTAGATGTCGGTTTTGATATCGGCTCGGAAGTGCTGGGAATTTTGGGCGCGTCGGGTTCTGGTAAGAGCATGACTCTCCGCTGCATCGCTGGTTTGGAAACTCCCAGCAGCGGTAAAATAGCCGTCAACGGCAGGGTTTTATTTGACTCCGCACAGGGCATTAATGTACCTTCTAAAGACCGCCGCATCGGTTTTTTGTTTCAAAATTATGCTTTATTTCCTCACCTGACTGTTGCTGAAAATATTGCCTTTGGCTTGCAGGATTTATCGGAAAGCGAGCAAAAACTTCGGGTAAAAGAACAACTAATTTCGGTGCAAATGTCGGGAATGGAAAACCGCTACCCGCAGGAACTTTCGGGGGGTCAGCAGCAGCGGGTGGCTTTGGCAAGGGCGATCGCCCCTTCTCCAGAATTGCTGCTGTTAGATGAACCGTTTTCTGCTTTGGATACTCACTTGCGGAGTCAACTGGAACGCGAGTTAATGCAGACTCTGGCTAATTATCGGGGCATTACTTTGTTTGTCAGCCACAATTTAGAGGAAGTTTACCGGGTGTGCAAAAATCTGTTGGTATTGGCCGAGGGAAGACCGATCGCCTTTGATACCAAAGAGAACATTTTCGATCGCCCTGGCAATTTCACTGTCGCCCAGTTGACTGGCTGCAAGAATTTCTCAGCAGCTAAACCGATCGCAGAAACTGTCGTGGAGGCGATCGACTGGGGCTGTACTCTGACTGTAGTCGAACCAATTCCCAAATCTCTAGTTTCTGTGGGAATTCGGGCTCATCAACTGAGTTTTGTTAGCGGGTGCGATCGTGAAAATACTTTTGCTTGTTGGATCGCCTCGACTGTGGAAACTCCGCACCGGGTGACATTATATCTCAAATTGCACTCGCCTCCCAATGATTCCCAAGATTATCACTTGCAAGCCGAAGTTTTCAAAGAAAAGTGGAGGGCTATTAAGGACAATCCTTTTCCCTGGTATGTTCATTTCGAGCCAATTAGGTTAATATTAATGGAGGCATGAGTTAACTAGCAATATACCGTTAACCGTCAACACTCAACAGTTAACAGCTAACCGTCAACACTCAACAGCTAAATACATCTTAACCCAACATCAAATCATGACTGAAAAAGTTCAAAAAACCGACGCAGAATGGCAACAACAACTCACGCCAGAACAGTTTAAAGTCGCCCGAAAGAAGGGAACGGAAAGAGCTTTTAGCGGCGAATATCACGACAACAAAAAAACCGGAACTTATAAGTGTATTTGCTGCGGCACTGAGCTATTTAAATCAGAAACAAAGTTCGATTCCGGTACCGGTTGGCCGAGTTTCTACGCTCCCGTTAGCGAAGAAAATGTCAAGTGCGAGTCGGATAACAGCTTGTTCATGCGCCGAACAGAGGTACTGTGCGCTGTTTGCGACGCTCATCTCGGTCACGTATTTAACGACGGGCCGAAACCTACCGGTCAGCGTTACTGCATGAATTCTGCTGCTCTTAATTTTGTCCCCAAGGATTAAATTTAGTCAACCGTTCTCAGTCAACAGTTCTGGAACAGGCTTTTGGGTCTGTTCTGGGTAATTGATGTTCAAAATGCACCCATGCTGCTATCTTATGGTGGAGGCAAACAGAGTAAAAAAATAGTGGCGGCATGGGGATGGTTTATCAGCGGGTTTTGCTGAAGCTCAGCGGTGAAGCGCTGATGGGCAGCTTGGGCTACGGCATCGATCCGATAGTCGTTCAGTCGATCGCCCAGGAAGTGGCCAAAGTCGTGTCCGAAGGGATTCAAATCGCGATTGTTGTCGGTGGCGGCAACATTTTTCGCGGGGTGAAAGCTGCTTCGGCAGGGATGGATCGGGCAACGGCTGATTATGTGGGCATGATTGCTACGGTGATGAATGCTATCACTTTGCAGGATGCCCTAGAACAAGTAGGAGTGCCAACGAGGGTGCAATCGGCGATCGCCATGCAAGAAGTAGCTGAACCCTACATCCGGCGGCGGGCGATTCGCCACCTCGAAAAAAAACGAGTAGTTATTTTTGGTGCCGGTTCTGGCAACCCTTTTTTTACTACTGATACTACAGCAGCTTTGCGGGCGGCTGAAATTGATGCAGAGGTGATTTTTAAAGCTACTAAGGTAGATGGGGTGTACGATTCCGACCCCCACCTCAACCCCAACGCGCGCAGGTATCAAACCCTCACCTATGCCCACGTCTTGAATCAAGATTTGCGGGTGATGGACAGTACGGCGATCGCCCTTTGCAAAGAAAATAATATTCCTATTATGGTATTTGACCTCTCGGTGTCGGGCAACATCTACCGAGCTGTAATGGGAGAATCTATTGGAACTCTTGTCGGAGGTTTTTGTGAAGTTAGCTGAAGCAGAAGATCATATGCAAAAGGCAGTTGAGGCTACTCAACGGTCTTTTAATACTATTCGGACGGGACGGGCCAACGCCTCCCTCCTCGATCGAGTCATGGTAGACTATTACGGCTCTCCAACTCCGATCAAATCCCTTGCCAATATTGGCACGCCGGATGCGACTACGATCAACATTCAACCGTTCGATCGCACAGCGCTCAACTCGATCGAAAAAGCGATTTCCCTGTCAGATGTAGGACTCGTTCCCAACAACGACGGTTCAGTTATTCGCTTGAACATTCCGCCGCTGACGAGCGACAGACGCCAAGAATTTGTCAAAATGGCCAGTAAGTTTGCTGAAGAAGGTAAAGTTGCAATTCGCAATATCCGCCGCGATGCCGTTGACTCGATTCGCAAGCAGGAAAAAAGCAGCGATATCTCTAAAGATGAATCGCGGGACTTGCAAGATAAAATTCAAAAGCTGACGGACAAGTACATTGCCAAAATAGAAGAAGTTCTAGCAGCGAAAGAGAAAGATATCACGACAGTTTAGGGAATGGGAAATTGGGCCTGGGGAATAGGAATAGTTTTGAGATTGCCGAGAGCCGGTCGCGAACAACGCCCAGACTCTCGATGAGTTGTGATTTGTGAGTTAAAAACTCAAGATTTAACACTCATAAGTTAGCAATTACCAGTTACTAATTCCCTGTTCCCCACAACCAATTACCAATAACCAATTACCCATAACCAAAAATGTTTGATGGCATTATTGTCGGTGCAAGCCCGGCAGGTAGCACAGCAGGTTATCACCACGCAAAGCAGGAACCTTCTGTTTTGGAAAGAACCAAAACTCTGTTCGATCGCAAGTTTAGAAACTCGCTCAATCAAAGGCGATTCGCTCAATTTCGATTTTGGTACTATTAAAAAAGGTTTTATCTGGAGCTTTCTCAAAGCTGACGGCTACTGTTTGAGTATTGCTGCGATGCGCGGCGACAAGCCAAAAGATATCAAGAAAATTTTGGCCGACTGCGCCACTAAGTGCGGTGCGGATGTTAGTGTCAGCAACGTGCGGGAACACCCCATGAGTCTGCGGGATGCCGATCGTAAATTGCACTCGCAAAATACTCTGCTTGTAGGAGACGCCACCCGTCTTGCCTACTCCCTCTCCGGCGAGGGGATTCGACCTGCCCTATTTAGCCGATTTAAGGCTGCTCAGGCGATATATCGAACTCTTGGAGGTGCCTGCGACGCTAAGGAGCAGTATACTCAAACGATCGCCCAAAAAAGGGGAACTGATATGGTTTGGGCCGGTCGCTTGGCTAGAGCATTCTATCAGTTTACAGGAGCTGCTTGCAGAGCGGGCGTCAAATTGCCGATCGCTACTCAGTTGACGAGCTAAATTTTGTGCGGTGAACTGGGTTATGCTGATATCGCTAACCGCGCTCTTAAAAAGCTGATGCCGTTTTAGGACGAAGAAAGAAGGAAAAAGGAAGATTCTTAAATCCCAATTCCTTATTCTTCATTCCCAATTCTTAATCGTTAATTTAAAAATAGGAATTACGCACTATTCCTCAGAAAGCCAGTTGATTCCTAGATTTTTTGTGGCCAAGCCCAATTTTTTCCAATAAACGGGGTTCAAAAGCGTAACTTCTATTTTAAATAAAGTCGATGCGAGGATTTTTTAATACAAGCCCCGCGCTGCTTGTAGAATCTAATCTCAAATACTCTTGACAAAAAGTGGTTTGATACGTTAATAAGAGTGCGGTGAGGTGCTTTAGGCGCACCATGAATAATTACATTCTACCTAAATCCTGTAAAATATAAAATCTCAAATCTAATGATAATTTATTTTTATAAAGTAGAGGAGCCTTACGGCTGCTTTTCTAATTTTTCACTACACGACATTAGTCTGCACGGTCAACATTGGTTGACTGTGGAACATTACTATCAAGCGCAAAAATTTGTCAGCACAGATGAAAGATTAGTGGCGACGATTCAAGCCGTAGCAACTCCCCAGGAAGCCGCCAAATTAGGTCGCGATCCAAACCACCGAATTCGCGCTGATTGGGAAGCGGTGAAAATTCCTATTATGCGCGAAGCAGTTTTAACTAAGTTTCTCGTTCATACAGACATTCAAGCTATTCTCCTCGCCACAGGGGATCGAATGATTGTCGAGGATTCGCCAACGGATTACTACTGGGGGTGTGGCTGCGACCGAACCGGTCAAAATCATTTGGGTAAAATTCTGATGAGCGTGCGCAAGGAAATTAGTCAGCGCCTTGCGGGCTGATAAAAATTCAAATTCTTTCGTTCGTTATCATTGTATAAAGTTTTACAACAAATGTCAAACTATCCTAACAATCAATAGTTTTGATAGTAAGAGTTTAATATTGCGAGAAATTTATAAGAGGATTAAAATAATAATAATTATTATTTGCTTAAGTCGCTCAGCAGGTTGAAGGCAGGGACTCAACCGGCGCGATCGCAGATTTTTATGATCCCAAGGCGCCAAAGGCGATAGACCGTCGCCTCTCACCAGTGCGCCACCGATTAAGTGTACAGATCGGTTGAATCAAAAACTCAAGGTGGTGCATTTGAGTTTGAGCGCTCCAACAGCACATCAAAACTTTTTATTATCATTGTATAATTACAAAAGGAGATTTATTATGCAATTCACAGAAAATACGCAAGAATTACATCATAAACTAGACAGAGAAGTTTTGGTACGCCGGATAACTGAACGCATCCGCCAATCTTTAGAATTAGAAGATATTTTAACCAGTACGGTAGTAGAAGTGCGGTCTTTTTTGAAAACAGATCGCATTATGATTTACAGATTTAGTGTTGACGGGAGTGGAGAAGTTGTTGCTGAGTCAATTAATAACAACCGTCTCCCTTCCTTGAAAGGACTGCACTTTCCAGCAGACGACATTCCCCCACACGCCCGGGAGATGTATGTGAGTATGCGCCTGCGGACAATCATAGATGTTAACTCCGGGACGATCGTCCTGAGTCCCCTTGATGCTGCAGACACCGGTCAACCTTTAGTAAATGAAGAGATGCACTACCGAGCGCTCGATCCTTGCCACACAGCTTACCTGATGGCAATGGGAGTGCAATCTTCCTTAGTCGTCCCGATTTTGCACCGCACGATCGCGTCGGAAAACAGCAACACACATATCAGCGATGCCCGGACCTGGTTGACTCGATACGAGCCAGGAAACAATCAAAAAATTCACATCGAACTGTGGGGACTTTTAGTGTCTCACCAGTGTGCCCCCCTCAATATTTCACCAGCAGATTTAGAAGTAGTTCAGCTCGTATCAGATCAATTGTCTAGCGCTATCGCCCACGCGCTCCTCCTCCAGCAAACCCGCTCTCAAGCCACCCGGGAAGCTACGGTGAGCCGCATAGCAGCCCTGTTGTACGGTCACGCTAACATTCAACTGCAACAAGGTTTAGAAGCCACCGTCACCGCTTTGGGCGGCAGTGGCGGCAGACTCTATCTCAACCCCCCCAACATCAAGGGTGAAAAGTTATCGGTTCCCAAGATCGATCGAGCATTTCCCATTACCCCTGTGCAAAGTGATGCTACCTTTGAACTGTTCGCCACAGGAGAACAACCCACACTTCCCGACTGGGAAATAGTCAAGGCGATCGAAGCTCATCCTCTCTGGCAGCAATGGCTAACCAAAGGATTCAAAAATACCGAAGAACTTCCCAAATTCCCAATTATTACTAATGCTCAATTTCCAGTTTGGATAATTACAGACTTATACAAAGAACCTTTATTTAGAGTTTTAGTTCCCGCTTTCCAAACTACTAAAATTCGGGGTTTGCTGGTAATTCCGCTCCACTACCAACAAAAAATAGTCGGCTGTTTGACCATTTTTCGCAATGAAATTGATACCGAAAAAATGTGGGCGGGGCGCTTTGATAGCAGCGCTGCACAAAGGCTTCCCAGACAATCCTTTGAACTCTGGCGAGAAATTAAAAAAGGTCAGTCACCAGAGTGGAAGTTGGAGGATATAGAGCAAGCTTTAGCTATAGGCAGCCAATTTTGTGCGGCAATTGGGCAGTACGTTCTTTATAAAGAAGTGCAAGCCCTAAATGCCAACTTGGAGCGTCAAGTTCAAGAACGCACCGCCCAATTGCAAAAATCCTTGGACTTTGCCCAAGTATTGACGCGAGTTAGAGACCAGATTCGCAGCACCTTAGATTTAAAAACCATACTGCAAACTATTGTGCGAGAAGTCAGACTTTTGTTGGATACCGATCGCACGGTAATCTACCAGTTTGCAGAAGACAAACAGGGCGAGGTAGTTGTCGAAGCTGTTTGCGGCCAGTGGCGGTCAATTTTAGGTATCACATCTCCACAAGAATGCTTTACCGAAGCCTCAGACTGCTTTTCTCAAACCGGGCGGGTGCGAGCAATTAATGATATTTATACTGAGGATTTAACAGCCTGTCACCGCGAATTTTTGGAAGATTTGCAGGTGAGAGGAAGTTTAATTGTGCCCATGAGGGGCAAAGATTCCCAATTGTGGGGGTTGCTGATTGCCCATGAGTGTTCGGGGCCCAGAGTTTGGCAAACAGCAGAACAGGAATTGGTGCAACATTTAGCGGCTCAAGCTGCGATCGCCATTCACCAAGCAGAACTTTATCAAGAAAGTCTCAATGCAGCAACTGCCGATCGATTAAAAGCCGAACAGCTAGCTAAAACCCTCACAGAATTGCACAATACCCAAGCCCAACTGATTCAAACCGAAAAAATGTCCAGTCTCGGACAACTGCTGGCGGGAGTCGCCCACGAAATCAATAACCCCGTTAACTTTATCTACGGCAATCTGTCCCACGCCAGCGAATACACCAAAGATTTGCTCTGCTTGGTGGCACTCTACCGCCAGCACTACCCCAATCCCAACCAAGAAATTAGCGAGTGCTCCGAAGCAATCGACATCGAATTTCTTGCCGAAGATTTGCCAAAAATTTTGGGTTCCATGACAGTCGGAGTTGACCGCATCCGCCAGTTAGTTGTATCTTTGCGCAATTTTTCTAGGAGCGATCAAGCCGAGAAAAAAGCCGTTGACATTCACGAGGGCATCGACAGTACCCTGTTGATTTTGCAGCACCGGATTAAAGCCAATTCCGATCGCAACACCGTAGAAATTATTAAAGAATACGGCAATTTGCCCTTAGTAGAATGCTATGCCAGCTCGCTCAATCAGGTATTTATGAATCTGATCGGCAATGCCCTTGACGCCCTAGAAATGAGACAAAGAGAGCGAGTTATCAATCTTCCCTTTCCAGTGGCAAGTGGAGCGGCGACACATTTAAGCTCGCAAAAACTGGCTGTCGAGCCACTAGATATAAATGCCAGCCCCCAATGTTTGATTCCTGATTTCCCATCCCCTTGCATTCGGATTCGCACCGAATTAATCGATGAAAAAAGGGTAGGAATTTATATTGCCGACAACGGTCACGGCATCCCCAAAGAGTTAATCTCTCACATCTTTAATCCGTTTTTTACTACTAAACCCGTCGGTCGGGGCACGGGTTTAGGACTGTCTATCAGTTACCAAATAGTAGTTGAGAAACACCAAGGCGTACTCAAGTGTGTTTCTATACCTGGTCAGGGTACAGAATTCAGGATCGAGATTCCACAGAATTAGGTAACTGTTAAGGCAAGATCAACTTCACCAGAACAGAACCGATCGAACCTAGAAGACTCATAAAGTTGCCACCGCCGCCCGTGCGGGGTTCCGTAGGCTTTTGGCGCGCCACAATGGCTTCGGCTAACTGCTTTGACAATTCCTGACCTTGGGGATTTCCTTGAGCTGCAAAGAGTTCCTTAGCTCGATCGGCGTCTAGAGTCGCGCCGGCGAAGTCTCCCAAGTCAGCGCGAGACATACTCCGCGCAAAATAAACGGCTGCTAAATCCGATTTCAGATTCAGGGCTTGATTGTAATAATCAATGGCGTTTCTGTAGTTTCCTGCTTGAGCTTCCAGCACTCCCAACCGATAGAAGTCTTCAGCGGTGCCGATATTGGTTGGCATTCCTCTAACTCCGAGCAGTTGCGCGTTAGTTAAATTGGCGTTGAGCAAATTGGCGTCGCTGAGATAGGCACTTCTCAAGTCAGCACCGCTGAGGTTGGCACCGCTGAGGTTGGCCCCCGTCAGATTGACGCCAAACAGGCTGGTGCCGCTGAGGTTGGCACCGCTGAGGTCAGCCCCGGTGAGGTTGGCTCGGCTGAGGTTAGCCAACCTCAAGTCAGCACCTTTGAGATTGGCTCCTGTTAAATTCGCTAAGACCAAGCCCGCACTGCTGAGGTCGCAGTTGGGGCACTCTCTGGTGGCTAGTAATTGTTGCGTGTGTTGGATGTTCTCGGCGGGTGCAGGAGCGATCGGGGCGATCGCGCTCAGCAGCGTTGCAGCAGCGAGGATTCTGAGTTTCATTTTAACCGTCCAAAATCCAAAATATTAAATCTAAAATAGCTTTTATCGAAGCAATTGAAAATCACCATAACACGAGTTAACCAACAAATCCTTTGGCTCGCCGTATGTAGGAGTTCTGTGCGCCATCAGCACCCTACATTGAAGTTATCCGCCTACCTTAGTGTCAAATAAACACTTCCCTGCCAATAAATTAGGGTAATGAATTACTCATTACCCTTTAGCCGCGGTTCTCGGCAAGCATAAAAATTAACAAATAAATTACTCGTGAATCGTGCCGTCGGGCATCGTCGTACCCTTAAGATATACTCCGCTCAGGTTGACTTTTGTAAGGTTTGCTCCCAACAGGTTTGCGCCGCTTAAGTCTGACGCACTTAAAATCGCTTCAGTCAAGTCTGCCCTAATTAGATTCGCCCCCATTAAGTCGGCGCCGCTGAGGTCTACTTTGCTCAGGTTTGCGCCAATTAAATCGCATTCTGTGAGCACTGCCCTGCGCAAGTTTACTCCGTAAAGATTTACTCCGTGCAAGTCTGCACGGCTGAGTGTTGCCCGAGATATGTTGGCTCCAATTAAAGTTGCTTGTATCAGGGAAGCTCCGCTCAAGTCTGCTTTGCTGAGGTTCGCTCCCATCAACTCAGCTCGATTCAGGTTAGCTTCAGCTAAAAGTGCTTCTGTGAGGTCGGCTCCACCTAAGTCTGCTCTGCTCAAATTAATCTTGCACAAATTGGCTTTGCCAAAGTTGACTCTGTTGAGTTTGGCTTTGCTGAGATTGGCTCCAATCAAGTCGGCTTCATACAGATTGGCTCCAATCAATTCGGCTTCGTAGAGGTACACCTCGTGCAGGTAGACCCCGCTAAAATTTCTTTCTCCTATTGCGTATAGCTTGAGCAGTTCGTCAACGTTCATTGTGGCTTCTCTACACCTTTTAAATGAAGAATACTGTCAGCAAGCTGGTTACACCGGATGTTCTGCTATTTTAGATTTTAGGTTCTGAAAGATTCAGACTCATGGTGAGACTTCCCTCAATCTGCAAGGTTTTAGGTGGAAAGTCCGATCGAACCCATAACTTTTTGTGGCTAGTTGAGCTTACTGAGTATTAACGTGATTTAGATCACTAATTGGTGTTAGTAGTATCACATAGGAACCACAATTTCGATCACAGCAGGCTGGAAAAAATAGCCGATACTTATACAAGAATGCTGAGAAATTGACAATGCCACCCTCGTCGTGTTTTACTCAACTGGCGATCGAGCAAGTAGTTTCACAGATAATTGTCCGCTTGCTGTGAAAGTCGGTTGCAACGTCACTCGGCGCTAGCCGCTCCGGGCGATCGGAGAGTAGATATATCAGGATTTCTCGCACAGCGAAAGTCAGAAATGCACTTCTGGTAGTAGGAGAATCTGTGTATAAAAATGCGATCGCTAATGTACAGACAAAGCCTGTTTGCTATCATCTAATGACTAACAATCACCCATACGTTCGCAAAAAATACCAATCAATAAATACAAAAAAACCATGATATAAATATTTAACAATAAGAGCAAAAATGGTATTCCTTAAAAGTCACCTATTCAGCTAATGTTACAGTCGCTCGGTTAACGGCTGCTATCAGTATTAGCAATGATGCTTGTCTATCAAATACAAAACTGACCCAGAAACCCGGTTTTTTACCGAAAAACTTCGTTGCAATCCTTGCTCCAGGTTAAAAAGAATCCGCTTTCTGAGCGTTTCAGTGCGTCCAGGAATCAAAAACTTTAATGAGAGCGCTTTTTTTTGTATTGCTTGATGGCAAACAAAAGGCGAGCATTTAGGAGCGAATTTTGCTCCCTTGTCAAACAAAGGTATTGTATAACGCTAATCGTGAGGTAATTGATATGGCTGGAGTATGTAAACTTAGCATCACAGAGACAAGTGAAGAACTAAAAAACTTGTTAAATGAACAAAAAACGGCAAGTGGCTTTCAAAAAATTCAAGCACTTTACCTGTTCAAAATTTCTCATGTTAAGACAGTTAAAGAATTGGCAATGACGATCGGGGTAAACCGAATTACAGTGCAGCGGTGGCTGAGAAAGTACCGATCTGACGGACTCGAAGGACTCCTCGAAACAAAGCACAGCGGCGGCCGCAAGCCGGCCATTCCTCATTTGGCCCGCGCTAGTTTGGCAATGCGCCTCAGCGACCCTCAGAAAGGCTTTAAAAGCTATGGAGAAATTCAAGAGTGGTTGCAGGAGGAATACAGCATTGAAGCTTCCTATAAAGCGGTTTACGCAACAGTCAGATACCACCTAAAAGCCAAGCTGACAAAAGTCTAGAGACTTCATACCAAGTCCGATTAATCACCGATTATCTAATGGTTTGCAGTCAGCTTTTGAAGCTTTTGAGGAGTTCCGTTGTCACGACAAACCTGACTAATTCTTTTTTAACAAAACGCGCTCTCATACACTGCGGGGCATAGAAATTATATGCGGCGGCGATTGGGGTGAGGGGGAGAAAATTTGACGCTTTTCCCGCGTTTGTGAAAAATGTTTAAAAAATGCGCCATAAATCATAACTTGCAAGTTTTGTCTAATTTGCAGGTTTTGTTATATAAATGTAAAAATTGGCAGTGGCTAAGGCAAAAATCGATCCAAAGCCGCTTTCAACTCTTCTATTTCGGTATCAATATTGCCTTCTTTCGCTGCTCTGGCGATGCACTCAGTTAAATGTTCGTCGAGAATGATTCTCGCTACGCGATCGAGCGCTCCTCGAACTGCAGCAACTTGGACGAGAACTTCGGGACAGGGACGGTTTTCTTGCACCATAGTTTTGATGCCGCGGACGTGTCCCTCAATCCGAGACAAGCGATTGACCAGCCGTCGCATGGATTCTTCATTGTGAAGGTGAGGGTGGGCTGATTTATCGTCGTGATGGTGGTGGGAATTTGAGGCTACGGATTTGTCAGTAGAAGTATCAGATATAATCATCGGGGTTACAAGGGCAATTTTAAAAGTTAGAAAAAGTTAGAATTGAGAATATGTTGAGTTTGTACTGGCTCCTGGCTCATGTATTGTAACTGTTGTATTGTAACTGTCAAAATATATTTAGGATCTTCATAGCGACAGATTATTGATTCCGCACGATCGAATACCTTTACTAGACTAACCCAGAGTAACCAAGATTGACGCTATGCCACTATTTAAGTTTTTTCGCCCCGCGCCCCGAACCGTTGCTCCTTGGTTCGCACTAATTTTAGGAATGACCCTCGCGCTGAGTGCTTTAGCAATCAATGCTGCACCCGCTACCGCCGCTGACGGCAAAAATCCGCCCAACTTACAGTCCCAGAGTTTCCCAGCCACCGCCGCGAATCCGCAACTGTTAGCGCTGCGGAGTCCGGAACTCCCGGGGGATACCGGCAGCTTTGTCACGGCCGCCGTCGATCGAGTCGGGCCGGCAGTTGTCCGCATTGATACTGAGCGCACTGTCAGCCGCAACCTCGACCCCTTAATGGAAGACCCCTTCTTCCGCAGATTTTTGGGAGAAGACTTGCGCAGCATGACCCCCAGGCAAGAACGCTTGCGCGGTCAAGGTTCCGGCTTCATCATTGACAAAAGCGGGATTGTTTTAACCAACGCTCACGTAGTTGACAAAGCCGATCGAGTGACTGTCACCTTAAACGACGGCAGGACATTTCCAGGTGAAGTGCAAGGTACTGACGAAGTAACAGATTTGGCTGTTGTCAAAATTAATACTAAGCAATTAGACTTGCCGACTGCCACCTTGGGAGATTCCGACGCGGTGAAAGTGGGAGATTGGGCGATCGCCGTGGGCAACCCCCTGGGATTTGACAACACCGTCACCTTAGGCATTATCAGCACCCTCAAACGCTCCAGTGCAGCGGTCGGCATTCCCGACAAGCGGCTCGATTTCATTCAAACCGACGCCGCCATCAATCCCGGCAATTCCGGCGGCCCCCTGTTAAACAGCAGAGGAGAAGTGATTGGCATCAACACCGCGATTCGAGCTGACGCAATGGGTATTGGCTTTGCGATTCCGATCGCCAAAGCCAAGGCCATCTACGCGCAGTTAGCCAAGGGAGAACAAGTCAGCCATCCGTTTTTGGGGATTCAGATGATTGCTTTGACTCCTGAAATGGCCAGAGAGAATAACGCTGACCCCAATGCTCCTTTGATTGTCCCGGAAGTTAACGGAGTGTTAGTGATGCGAGTTGTGCCAAATACGCCTGCTGAGAAAGCGGGGGTTCGCAAGGGGGATGTCATCGTTCAAATTGACGGTGAGGGAGTGACTGAGCCCGAACAGTTGCAAAGTTTGGTGGACAACAGCAAAATCGGTCAAATTCTGGAACTGAAGGTGCGGCGCGGTTCCCAGATTAAAGAACTTGCCGTTCAAACTGCTCAACTGAGAGATTTTTAGGGAAGAAGGGGAAGGGGGAAACTGTTAAAAACCCTTTCGTTCTTCCCTCTTCCTTCTTCCTTCTTCCTTCTTCCTTCTTCCTTCCTCTATATGACACGAATTCAACTTGCCTATCCCAAAATTCCAGATAGTAAAAATTGCCCTAATGAACAGTGTATAGCTTTTGAGAAGTACGATGGTACTAATTTGCATTGGGTTTGGGAAGTAGAACTCGGTTGGTATGCTTTTGGTACGCGCCGCAGTAGATTTGATTTGGATGAGATGGGAATTGCAGAATTTAACGCTGCACATCCAGGTTTAGAAGCAGCACCTGAAATATTTAAGATAGATTTTGCTAGTCCGTTAGAGTCTATATTTCGAGAGAACGAACAGTATCACTGCGCTGAAATTACTGTGTTTACAGAGTTTTTTGGTGCTAATTCGTTTGCGGGAATGCACCAAAAGGACGATCGCAAACAATTGGTGCTTTTTGATGTGGAAACAGATCGCGGTATGGTTGTTCCCGATCGGTTTATTCAGGATTTTGGTAAATTAAATATTGCGCGAGTGATTTATCGCGGCAAACTGACAGGCAAGTTTATGGACGATCTTCGCCAGGGGAAATACGGTGTGGATGAAGGTGTTGTGTGCAAGGGAGGCCGCAATGCTAATAATCTGTGGATGGTGAAGATTAAGACTGATGCGTATATGCAGAGATTGCAGCAAGCTTTTAAGGATGATTGGGAAAATTACTGGGAGTAATATCAAACTGATAGATCGACTGTCACAAGCCAAAGTGGGAGATATCGGCAATCCCCTTGGATTTGACAATACCGTTGCGTAACTCATCAGGAATTAAAGTATATTGGTCGTAATCAATAGACAGCCAATAAAAAAATCAGGGAAGATTTAGTTATGACATCTGTGGAGATTGAAAAAAAAGCCATGACTGAAGAAGATGTGGCAAAGTTATGGGAAGCCTTCAAAGTATTTGACGCGGACGGGAGCGGTGGTATTTCATCAGAAGAACTGGGTCAAGTGATGCGATCGCTAGGCCAGAGTCCTAACGAAACCGAGCTGCGCGACATGATCAAGGAAGTAGACGTAGACTTGTCGGGCAGTATCGATTTTGAGGAATTCAAAATGCTGATGGTGTCCCAGCAAGGCGATCGCCAGAGTCGTCTCAAAATGGCATTTAGTGTATTTGATGAGGATGGCAGCGGTCAAATCACTAAAAACGAGATGCAGGGTGTGATGAGCCAGTTTGGACTCACAGAGCAAGAGCTCGATGAGATCGTCAAAGAGGTAGACCATGACGGCGATGCCTCAATTGACTTTAAGGAATTCTGCAAACTGGTACCGGATGAGTCAGAGCTCACAACCGGATATCAAGACTCACCCGTTCCGATTGTCAGCACACAGACAACCGAGATTTCAGACAGTACAGCGGCTGCGATCGCAAGTACAGCAACTGCTATCAACGAGGCAGCTTCTGCCACTATTGAACCTAATTTAGAAGAAGCACCCACCGATAGCAATCCAGAAATAGCGCGGCTAAAAGAACTACTCGCGCAACACCCACAAGCTGAGAACAAGCGCGGTACGTCCCGCTTGCAGATGCAGATTGGTTTGTTTCGTCTGATCCAGGGAGCAGCCTACCGCAGCTTCCGCGAGAGTTTTTCCGCCAACCACGAGACTCACCTGCGCGTGAGAAACTTGCCATACAGAATCGCTGATTTTGTGCAATTTGTCAGGAGTGCGATCGCGCTTTATAAAGGATTGGGTGTAGTAGAGTCTGCGTGCAACCCTGTACTGGATGCAGTAGTGAAATCGATCGAAGATGAATATGCCCGACTGCAAGATCGCATCAAGAACTGGAAGACTATAGAAAAAACTCCAGAAATGTTGGCAGAACAAAAAGCCATGTTGGAGGCGCGGGGTAAGTCTGCCAGCGCCAAGGAAAAGTTTGCGGCGGGAGTGGAGTTTGCAATCACCATCAAGAAGAAGAGTCTTAACTTGCGGGACATCGCCGAGGGTGTGCTTGCCGTCAACGAACTCAACCGACTGCGGAAAATGGAGTTGAGTGAGGAAATGGCACCGCCACCAGCCCAATCCGAGGGAGATCCCAAAGAGTACCTGAAGAAGTGGAACCGAGTCATCCTCTCGGATGCCTCAGAGGAAATCGATGGTGCGATGATGCCAGTCGCCTATTGGTATGAAGACTTTATGCCGAAGCTGCTGGCTGCTTTCAGCGTCAGCACAGCAGCAGACATCCCCTTGAACACGGTGGCTGACGAAACAGCTTTAAACCAGTGGTACGAAGCCACTAAAACGTCAGGGGAATTCGGGCGCTATGGGGCGGATGTTGTAGAAAGCTTTCCCAAATGCGCTGCAAAACAAAAGCTAATGCTCAAACAGGCATGGCGCTTGACGCACAACTACCTGAACGGGGTACAGAAACGGCGGGAACGCTTGGAGTTTGGGCGCGAGTCTGGCGAACTCTCGCAATATGTATCGTTCATTGACGTTTATATCGATCGCAGTGAAATAAAGAATTCACAAATGCGCGTCAGCTTCCCTTACTATATTGGCCCTGCGGTGTGGCGTTTCTTCCACACTACGGCTGAAATCGTCTCTACCAAGACCCCCAAACAGCAAAAAACTCTGGTGGCAATCTTCAAGGACTTCTTCAAGCTGTTTGCCACTATGTATCCCTGCCCCTACTGCCGCCACCACCTCAACGCCTACGTCGTGCAGAATAAAGAGGTGGAAATGTACCCTGTGGAGTACCTCGTGCTTGGGCGCGACCCGCGTCTGAATGACTTTGAGGTATCAATGGAGGCGAAGCTGTCCACCGTAGTAGATGGCGATTCCCTGCGCTTATTCTTCTGGAAGCTGCACAATACTGTCTCCTCATCAATTGCGCGATCGGAGGAGTGGTACCACAAGGATGAGAAAGCATTCTACACCACCCGTTATTGGCCCAGCATTGACTCTGAGCTAGCACGAGCCAACGCCCTCAAACACATTAGCATTGCCACCGATCGGATGTACCGCCTCTACGGTATGCTCAAGCCCGCGGCACGACTGACAGGTGTGAGAGCAACATTGCAAAAGCTGTTGGATAAGCGGGATGAGGAAGGCATCAAGGAGGCCTGCTTAGTTGCCCAAGATTACATCAAGGAGTTGGAGGAGGCGATCGTCACCGGACAATTCTTACAAGAGACATATTACTTTGACCCTGACCTTGTGGATCGAGCTCCAGTCTTTAGTCCTGAAGAAGAGCAGTTTGCTCGAAGCGGTGTGTTCGTAGAGGTTGCTTAGATATCAGCCAGTAAAAAGTTAAGTTTTTAAGCTTAACTTTTTACCCCTTCAACATTTCGAGAGAACGAACAGTATCACTGCGCTGAAATTACTGTGTTTGCAGAGTTTTTTGGTGCTAACTCGTTTGCGGGAATGCACCAAAAGGACGATCGCAAACAATTGGTGCTTTTTGATGTGGAAACCGAGGGCGGTATGGTTGTTCCCGATCGGTTTATTCAGGATTTTGGTAAATTAAATATTGCGCGAGTGATTTATCGCGGCAAACTGACGGGCAAGTTTATGGACGATCTTCGCCAGGGGAAATACGGTGTGGATGAAGGTGTTGTGTGCAAGGGAGGCCGCAATGCTAATAATCTGTGGATGGTGAAGATTAAGACAGATGCGTATATGCAGAGATTGCAGGAAGCTTTTAAGGATGATTGGGAAAATTACTGGGAGTAATATCAAATCTGAAGACTAACTTTTATCGGCTAGTTTTGTAATAGGGTGTGTTGCAGCCAGGTAAGTATAGATTGGATCGGGGGGGGTCTTGAGGTGAGAAAGTGGGAATGATGGGATGGGATGAATCGGTGATGAGGCAGATTGTAGCGTCAAAGGGTGTGAGGACATCCAGAAAAGTTTGGCTAAAACCTTGGGTAGGGGCGATCGCATCTTCGTAGAAAATAAAGTATTGGAAAAGCTATGGTCTTTCCGATCAAGAAGTTGAAAACTTGCCGACGCTTTACCAGCAGTATATGAATAAAAACGAGGAATAAACCTGATGAGCAAAGATAAAAAAGTGATGAATGAGTTAAAAAGTTTTATATATACTCAACTCAAAAAAAAATATAATAAATGCTTATGGCCTAAGTCTGATTGTACTGAAAACTGCATCAAAGCACACTCAATTCAGAATGGTCAGATTTTAGACCAACTAGCCAGCAATAATCATGTCGTTATGGCTGTACCCACACAAAATCTTAATACAGGGCCAGAGATAGAATTTCAGCAGGTTGGACGCAATCTAGCAACAACTTTTACAGGATTATGTCAAAAACATGATAGCGAACTATTTCGTCCAATAGACATTAATGAGTTTGACGTTAGTAATCAACAGCAAAAATTCTTGATCGCTTACAGATCAGTTCTCCGGGAATTACATACAAGAATAAAAGCTGCCATTGATTTACAAACTCCTTATCAAAAAATTGTTGAGCTAGGAAAGTGCGATCCTAACAATCGTGATATATCGGAGCTTGTAACTAATACATTAGCAAATGCTTGTGATTTTTATTTATACAAACAGGAGTACGATAAGATATACAATACTAATTCATTCACGAAAATTGAACACAAGTGTATTCGGATTGAGAGAAATTGTCCTTTGGCTGTAAGCTCCCTATTTGATCCAATTAAAAGCATCATCGGGCGGAAAAGACTTAAACCAAAACTTATTGTTCTCAATGTTTTTCCACAAAAACAAGATACAATTATTTTGCTTTCTTATTTGAGAGATCATCAAGAAGATTTAAGACCTTACGCTAATGAAATTATAAATGCCTCTGTTGAAGATCAACTCTATCTTCTTTCTAAGACTATACTGAGATATTGCGAAAATTTTGTCATATCTCCACAACACTTCAATCTTTTTTCCCAAGAAAAAATAGATACTATCAAAAACTTTTACTTGGCAACACTCACTCTAATTGATCTTGACCATAATGACAAAAACCTAATGCTTTTCTAGTTGCTCATCTAAAAAGCAGTCATGGGTGATATCTCCACAGTCAAAAGAATTACCTACAAGTCAGTATCTACGGGATTGATATCTTTCGGGGGAGGATGACGACCCCGTAATTCCTCTTCTGCCCGAATTGCCAACATAGTTGACCGATTGAAATCAAGGGCTTGCACCCTTGCTCGATTGCCGTTAACCCGATGGCTTCCACACCATTCCAAGCAAAGTGAGTATTCCATCTCTGTTGACGAGGATTAAAAATATAGACAACCTCATCTTCAAGAGCGATCGCCAACTCCACCAGCCCAGTATCCTCCTCTTCAAACAGAACCGGATAAAAAATCACATCAACTGGAACATCCAAAGTGATGGGTAGAACTGTGACGCAAGCTGCCTTGATTAAAAGCAGTTCCTGAAATAATTACCGCCATCCACTCTTGCGGATTTCTGTACCCACTGAGGGATCGAAATTCACAATCCAGATGCTTCCCACTCGGTAATCGCTGCTTGCTGCCATGCTTCATCCTCCTCGGTTAATTGATCGCTCAGTTCATCCAGCAATAAACAGGCTTCTACCATTGCCTGCTGTTCTTGTTGTTTGCGCCACGCTTGCAATAAAAGCTCAATTAGCCGACTGGGATTTTCTACACGATCGTCAATGTAACGCACTAGGGCGTCGGTTCAGTATTAGGAGTTGACAAAAAAGACTGAAAATGATATGTGAATTGAGAAGCCTGTTAAATTC
>NZ_JAUBRK010000021.1:0-70538 GCF_036701825.1 Microcoleus sp. MOSTC5
AGAGGTACTGGAATAAAAACTAATCCTCCTATTTTTAAAATCTTAAAGCCTCCCAAGCCTTAAGTAAACCGTATTGACCTATAATCCGCATTCAAAATTTTGAAAACAGCCAAAAAATCTGCCTCGCGTCCTACCAATCTACAGTCTATAGATAGAGTTCAACCCAACTAATTGTTACTAATATCGAAAACGACTGATGTGTGAGGAAACTTCATGAAGACAGAGATATCCGCAGTCTGGGTAAAGATGGAGAGCATGATCGACGGCTTGATTATCATGTTGCCCAATATTGTGCTGGCGTTAATTGTCTTTGCAATCTTTTTCTGTGTGGGCGGGGCAATTAAGAGAGCGGTCAGGCGGGTAACCCGCAACCACCACCAAGCACGAAATTTGGGGTTGGTGTTAGGACGGTTGGCGCAGGGTACGATCGTTCTAGTTGGTCTGTTTGTTGCGCTTTCGATTATAATTCCCACATTTAAAGCTGGGGATTTGATTCAATTGCTGGGAATTAGCGGGGTGGCGATAGGTTTTGCCTTTCGCGATATCTTGCAAAACTTCTTAGCCGGTATCCTAATTCTGTTGACTGAACCTTTCCGAATCGATGACCAGATTGTGTTTAAAAACTTTGAGGGAACGGTAGAAAATATTGAGACCCGCGCTACAACAATCCAAACTTATGATGGTCGTCGGATTGTCATTCCCAATGCCGAATTGTTTACGAATGCGGTGACAGTGAATACTGCTTTCGATAAACGCCGCACGGAATACGATTTTGGTATTGGTTACAACGACGATATTGACCGCGCCAAGCAGTTAATGCTGGAAGCATTGTACACCGTAAATGAAGTGTTGAAAGATCCTGCACCCGATGTGCTGGTGGTTCAGCTAGCAGAAAGTACCGTCAATATTCGCGTTCGATGGTGGATTGCTCCGCCGCGCCGAATTGACGATATGCGATCGCGCGACAAGGTAATTTGTGCTATTAAAAAAAAGCTTGTGGAAAACGGCATCGATTTGCCTTATCCCACGCGACAAATTTTGTTTCACGACCAAACCGAAGAAACAGATGGCGATCGCTCCCAGCAGCGCGAAGGATGGCCTGCGGGTAAAAGTAAAGTTCCGAAACCTCGCAGTATGGGCGGATCTGTGGGAAAACTGGTCCAAGGGCGATCGCAACTTGACGACAACGGAAAATCTTAACAGCATCACCAGTCATGAAAAATATCAAGTTGAGAAAACGGCGTTGCTGAATACAGGTATGAATTCAAGATTTCCCAATGGCTATAGGCCCGCTTGAGGGTGAGTTTTGTAACATCAAGCGAAAAGGTGATTCATACCATGAATCAGCAACGCCACAAATTGGTTGTTTGAGGCAAGCGAGCTCAAAGTCTATCCAACAGGAGGCTGTGGAGTAATCGCTACAGAATTACAATCAAGCAATTAGTGAGCAGCAGGTGCTTTGGCTCCAGCGCCTCCCTTGCCTAGAAACAGCAGCAATGGCAGTGAGCAGAGAAAGACAATGCCGACAAAGCGAAAAATGTCTGCGTAGGATAGAACGGCTGCCTGCGTATTGACTAATTGGGAGAGCGCGGCGAGGGCTTGCTGTTGGGCAGTTGCGGCATCAGAACCGCGACTCTGAAAAAAACCAGTGAGTGCGCTGAGCCGTTCAGTTGTTTCTGGATCGTAAGGCGTTAACTTTGCCAACAAAATCGCTCGATGAAAAGCCTCTCGTCGAGCCAGTAATGAGGTCAGAATGGCAATGCCAATACTACCGCCGAGCTGACGAGTCAAGTTATAGAAGCCAGAGCCAGCCGATACATCTTCTTTGGGGATGGAACCCAATGTTGCCAAACTCAGGGGCAGGAACATCAAAACCGTAGTTGCACCGCGCCAGATTAGGGGCCAAAACAAATCATCAGTTCCGGTTTGGGGCGTGATTTTTGCAAGCTCGAACATGACGGCTGCCGTTCCACCAGCTCCCAGCGCAATTAAAATGCGGGCATCCACCTTAGTCGAAATTTTGCCCAGTAAAACCATGATGATGGCGGACGCTAAAGCTCCAGGAGCGAGTAGAAATCCGGTTTGCGTTGCCGAAAAGTGCAGCACGCCTTGAGCAAACAGCGGTACAGCAAACAAGGCTCCGTACAACCCCATGCCCAAAATACCAGAGTAAAGGCTACCGGCTGCCAGGGATTTATGCCGCAGAACCCGCAAGTCAACTGCTGGTGCTTTTGTGCTGAGTTCTCGCCAGATGAACAGAAACAGCCCCACAACCGCCACAAACGCCAGAAGCGCAATGAAACCCGATTCAAACCAGTTTTCTTTTTCCCCTTCTTCCAAAAATGCTTGCAAACTACCTACCGCAATACACAGCAGTACAATTCCTGTCCAGTCCACTTTCTGCTGGCTCCGTCCGTGTTGCTTCGAGTCAGGTCGGAGAAACACGACCGCCATGATGACAGCCACAATGCCGACAGGCAAATTGATAAAGAAGATCCAGCGCCAGCCTAATGTATCGGTCAGATAGCCGCCTAGCGTGGGACCAATAGCCGGGCCTGCAATCACCCCAACTCCAAACACCGCCTGCGCTAACCCCTGTTCCGCAGGGGGAAAAGTTTCAAACAGAATCGCTTGCGCTTTTGCCAACAGTCCGCCTCCGCAAAAGCCTTGAAGAATTCGAGCTACCACCAGCACCGGCAGGTTGATGGATAGACCGCATAACATCGAGGCGGCTGTGAACCCGATCATTGAAAAGACAAAGTAGGTTTTCTTGCCGAAAAAGTCCCCCAACCAAGCAGAGAGCGGAATCATCACAACGTTGGCGATCGCGTAACCCGTTACGACCCAAGCAATTTCGGTCACAGTTGCGCCTAATGTCGCCTGCATATCTGTTAAAGCAACGTTCACAATGCTGGTATCAATGACTTCTAGAATGGCTCCCAGAGAAGCCGTCAGGGCGATCGCCCACTTGAGCGGTCCCTGCACGTACCCGGCTGCATCGCTGGCAGATTGTTTCAATTTTTTTAATGGTTTTGCTCGCTTTTGTTGAGCGTTTTGTCGAGCGTTTTGCTGGTCTTGAAGCTCAGACTCTTCCAAATCAATAGAATCCGGTTCAGTTGCATGACTCTGTATTTGAGGGCGTTCCATCTTTAGTCTCTATTTCTGCGATCGCTCACGGCAGGTGCTTCGCACCACCGCAACGGGTTAGGGTGCTTCAATCGGAAAATGCCAAGTTCAGACGAAAATTGTCAGGAACTTTCATTCTGGAGACGGAGTACGACTTACAGAAGACGCTGCTGTGCTGACTCCCCGCACAAATAAATCCACGCACCCTTCGATGTATTGCTTACGGCTGTAGCCCCGGTTTACTTGAGAAACATGGCGGCGAATCATACCAGACAGCAGCATTCCAGTCAGTTGATCCGCTGCCAGCGGCAGGTCAACATTCGGACGAATACTGCCGCGTTCAACACAGGTTTGTAGGTAGGAAATTAGTTTTTCACGCAGCGGTAAAAATGATTGCTGAAGCACCTCCAGTGCTTCTGTCGGATGCCGGTGAGCTTCCCCAATAAACATCCGAAATAGAGCTTCGTACTCCTCCAGCGTATCGTCGTGGAGCTTTGCATAATGCAGGAGATCGCGGCGCAGGTCATAAGTCCATTCGTCTTGATGCGCCAACGCCTCCGTCCGCAATGCTGTAATGTGGCGGGCAACCGCACTCAACACTTGCTCTTTGCTCTGAAAGCGGCGAAACAAAGTGACTTCACTCACATCTGCAACACGAGCAATTTCGCGAGTTGTCGCTCCAACGTAGCCTTCTGTAGAGAAAACTTCAATCGCAGCTTTCACCAGGCGATCGCGGGTTTCTGCTGCACTTCGATTCGTTCTACTCATCTCAATTAATGTAAGCACTAACTTACATATTCTAGATCGCCAAAGGGCTGTAGCTTCAGCAGAAAGACGGATTTTTGAAACACAGGAGGGTGGGATTTACGCTTATATGCCGGGAAACTCGGAAAAATCGTCGCGCAAGGGAACTAGAGATCGCAGCAAGAAACCCGGTTTCTAGGGTAAAGCCGAGAGGTAGAGTTGAGGGGAGTGTTGCCACTCCACCCCTCTGTTTCGGAACCGTGCTTACGATTGTTCACCGCAGAGGTTGAGGGGTGACTATTCCGTCAAAAGCCTTACCTGTAGCCCAGGAGCGAAACTCGCAGCTCAAAAAAGACGGGCTAAAATTCACTCATTCGCCCTATTCACTAATTCTGTGCGTGCCGAGCGGTGCGATCGCGCGCACAGAATTTTAGAGTTCTGATTGCCAGTCTGAATATACATATCGGCAATCTATCAGAGTACGTTTTAATTTAAGCCTTTTTAGGTGTTCTAATATTGCTTGAACATCTTGAGATGAAGCAGGTTTCACAGCAAACTGCTGTACTCTTTTGTGAAAGATTGCATAGTACCCCTGATCACCGCTATTATTTTCATCTAAATCAACCTATTTGACATATAGTTCCTCACGAACAGCTTTTAATAATCGCAAGCATTGCTTCTTTCTTGATACGTCTTGCTTTCGCAAGGCAGCCTCAATAGCTCCTGTTTGTGTCGTCACAGCCGGAAGTTCGCCATAGTAAACCAAGCGCTGACTCAGGAATATCTGACCGATCTAAATTATCGAATTAAATTTGTTGGTAATTCGCTTAATATTTCTGATTTCACACTGAAGTTTAGGCAGCTCGTAAAACATGATGCTACGGCTCAGTTATCCGCGAATGAGAATTGTTTGAGAGCAGGCATTCTGGTTTTGGCGTTGCTGATTCATGGTATGAATCACCTTTTCGCTTGATGTTACAAAACTCACCCTCAAGCGGGCCTATAGCCATGGGGAAATCGTGAATTCATCCCTGTATTCAGCAACGCCGAGAAAACTTTGGGGTTCGCTGCACTGGATCGTGCAACCGGAATTTATATTAATCATCGAGCGATCGAAGGAGTAACAAACCAGGATTGATGTGATGCCTAATTTTCAAGCAAAAACCACAGTCCGATTGCCGTAAACTAAAACACGATTTTGTAAATGATATCGCACGGCTCTTGCTAAAACAACCCTTTCTAAATCTTTACCTTTGCGAACCAAATCGGACACTTCATCGCGGTGACTGACGCGCACAACATCTTGTTCGATAATCGGGCCCGCATCTAAATCGGGTGTAACGTAGTGGGCTGTTGCACCGATAATTTTCACCCCTCTTTCATAAGCCCTTTCGTAGGGATTTGCACCCACAAACGCGGGCAAAAATGAATGGTGAATATTAATCAGATTGGGAAATGCGATCGTAAAGTCTTGACTCAAGATTTGCATATATTTCGCCAAAACTACTAAATCAATCTTATACTTCTTAAGAATTTCTAACTGTTGTGCTTCTTGAATAGTTTTATTGTCTTTAGTAATGGGAATATACTCAAAGTCGATACCGTATTGTGCGGCAATGGGCTTTAAATTTTGATGGTTGCTGATAATCAGGGGGATTTCACCTCTGATTTCTTGCGATCGCTGTCGCCAAATCAAGTCTAATAAACAGTGTTCTTGACGGCTTACAAAAATGGCAATCCGCCGAATTTGATGGGAAAAATGCAATTGCCAATTAGCTTCTAAATCCTTGGCAATTTCACTAAAAGCAGGTGTTATTTGTTCGGTGGTTAAGTCAAAATCATCTAATTGCCATTCTAGTCGGCTCAGAAATAATCCGGCGGTAAAATCTGTATGGTGATCTGCGTGGATGATATTGCCGTTGTGGGATGCGATAAAGTTAGCAAGTAAGGCGACGAGTCCTTTGCGATCGGGACAGGCAATTAACAGGGTTGCAGTAGGCTTAGTCATAATATAATGACAAAATTGTCTCGCTGACTCGAGCAAGAACAAGTTATCTCACAGGGGTTTATTGATACGTTTAGGGGCGGGCTAGATGCCCACCTCACAAGAGATTTTAACTAAGAGTGGAACAGGCATCTTGCCTGTTTCGATGGGCTTACGGGCGGGCAAGATGCCCGCCCCACAAGAGATTTTAACTAAGAGTGGAACAGGCATCTTGCCTGTTTCGATCTTCCCTCTTCCTTCTTCTAAAATCCCATCGCCCCAGCTACTGCATCCAAAGTCGGAGCAATGCCGCTTTTAAACTGATTGTTGCTGTGATTAATTGCCGTATCCGGGTCTTTCAAACCGTTACCAGTCAACACGCAAACTACCGTCGCCCCAGTCGGAACTTGGTCTTTTACCTTCAGCAAGCCGGCCACAGAAGCTGCACTCGCCGGTTCGCAGAAAATCCCTTCCTGTGATGCTAACAAACGGTAAGCGTCGAGAATTTCGGCATCGGTGACTGCTGCAAAACTGCCGCGGCTGGCTTCGGAAGCTGCGATCGCCTGTTTCCAGCTAGCGGGGTTGCCGATCCGAATCGCCGTCGCCAGGGTTTCCGGGTTCGCCACGGGCTGTCCCGTCACCAAAGGTGCAGCCCCAGCGGCTTGAAATCCCATCATCCGCGGCAGGCGCGAACATTTTTTTGCTTGATGGTATTGACAAAAACCCATCCAGTATGCTGTGATGTTTCCGGCATTTCCCACGGGAATGCACAGCCAGTCGGGCGCATCGCCCAAAGCGTCCACCACTTCAAAAGCGCCGGTTTTCTGGCCTTCCAAGCGGTAAGGATTGACAGAGTTTACCAATGTCACCGGATAATTGACAGCCATTTCGCGGACAATTTCTAAGGCTCGATCGAAATTTCCCCCAATCGAAATTACTTCCGCACCGTAAAGCAAAGCTTGCGCCAGCTTGCCCAAAGCCACGTAACCTTCGGGAATCAACACGAAAGCTCGCATTCCCCCGCGTCTGGCGTAGGCGGCCGCCGAGGCCGAAGTATTGCCGGTACTGGCGCAAATTACTGCCTCCGCACCAGCTTCCTTTGCCTTGGAAATCGCCATTGTCATCCCCCGGTCTTTGAAACTACCAGTGGGGTTGAGGCCGTCGTATTTGACCAAGACGCGCACGTCTCGACCGATGAGAGAGGCGATCGCAGGTGCTGGAATCAGAGGAGTATTGCCTTCTTGGAGCGTCACTACCGGCGTGGTTTCCGTCACCGGCAGGTAGGGGCGATAAGCTTCGATCAAGCCGGGCCAGCCGTAGCGTTTCGGCTCGGCTGCGCGGGCAGCGGAGTTAGCAGCAGAGTCAGTAGCAGGTAGAATCAGGGTCACGATGTCAATGGTTTTAGGCAATGGCCAAGGAATTTACACTAATTTTAGCTCGATCGGTTAATTTGATGTTTAATACGATCGGTTCAGGTTAAAGTAACTTAATGGTGTGAATGTGTAGATATGTCTACCCAATTACTAATGTCAAATAATTCATCCACTCTTTCCCGGCCTCAAGTTACCGCGAGCAATCCCGAAATGGCTAGTTCTTCTACCCTATCGACCACTTTTGCCCGCAAAGTAGATTCGGTGAAGTGCCCCTACCAAGCCGACCAGCAAGTTAAGTTCCTGCACTTGCAAGCGGAAATCGAATCCTTGCTGCTGGAAGTGCAAAGCCTCAAACAGCAACGCTCGATCGCTGGCTTGTCGGCTCTCGACCCCATTTCTGGCAGCAACAGCAATTAGCAGACAACAGTCGCTAATGCTAACTGTGCTGCCCCTGTGTTATAGAAACAAAGGTTTTGCTACCCGCAGTATTTTTTGCCGAAAGTGCCAGAAATTCCTAACTGCGGATAGCGATCGCTAGCATTTGCTAAAACGCGCTTGCCTACTGCTCAACTCGTCTGCCACAAGCTGGCAACGAGCTGACATTTTACTGCGCTTTTTCATTGCGCTAATTTGTTAAGCCATGCTCATAGCATACGGAGAATCGAAATCAGTTTATGACAGCATCGATCGAAAAACCACTAAATTTGATATCCGCAAGTGACACTTCCAACCTGCGCCTCAAAGATATTCTCAAAACCCTGCCGCGGGAAGTATTCGTCAAAAACCCCCGCAAAGCTTGGACAAAAGTTATTGTCAACGTTTTGCTAGTTGCTGTCGGTTATTGGGGCATAGCAGTCTCTCCTTGGTTTCTACTACCCCTGATGTGGATTTTCACAGGAACCGGATTAACCGGTTTTTTTGTGATCGGTCACGACTGCGGTCACCGGTCATTTGCTAACCGCCGCTGGGTTAACGATTTAGTCGGACATCTCGCCTTTTTGCCGTTAATTTTCCCGTTTCACGCATGGCGGCACGGACACAATTATCACCACAAGCACACCAACAAAATTGGCGAAGATAATGCTTGGCAACCCATGACAGCGGAAGACTACGCTGCTGCTCCCAAGGCTTTACAAATAGCTTATAGTTTAATTTTCGGTCGGATGTGGTGGATCGGCTCGATCGCCCACTGGGCAAAAGTGCACTTTATGTGGTGGCGCTTCAAAGGCCAACAAAAACAAGAACAAGTTCGGTTTTCTGTGTTAGTGGTTTTAATCGGTGCTGCGATCGGATTCCCGATTTTAATTGCAACCACAGGCATTTGGGGATTTGTCAAATTTTGGTTGATGCCCTGGCTGGTTTACCATTTCTGGATGAGCACTTTTACGATCGTTCACCACACAGCACCAGACATTTCTTTTAAAGAACCGGAAGAATGGAACGAAGCCCAATCGCAACTATCGGGAACAGTTCACTGCGATTATCCTCGCTGGGTAGAGTTTCTGTGCCACGACATTAACGTCCACGTTCCCCATCACCTTTCAACTGCTATTCCCTGGTACAATTTGCGCCTCGCCCACAGCAGCTTAAAGGAAAATTGGCAAGATCATCTCTACGAAACAGAATTTTCTTGGTCTTTAATGAAGCGGATTGCCGACAACTGTCACTTGTACAATCCCGCTGGCGGCTATCAAACATTGCAGGAATTTAACGCTAAAACAAAGTAAGTTTTAAACGCGATAAATGCCCGAAAAACCCGGTTTGTCAAACACAACCGGGTTTTTCGATATTACACTCCGTAGCCTTTGTCAGGGACGGAATGCGCGCCCTACTGTCAATATCACAATCCGTACCATTATTAAATCAGTCATTCCCAATCTAAAATCTAAAATCTAAAATCTAAAATCGAATGACTTTCAATCCCAATAACTGTCGCAACGAAAGCGAAGTAGAAAGCAAACTCATTGTCAGCTATCTGCTACCAAAGTTAGGCTATACGCCCGACACTTGGCACCAAGAAATAGCATTTGGGAATATTCGTCTAGACTTCCTCTCATTTGCCACGCAAGTTATCCCCATAGTTGTCGATGCAGACTCGCCGATGAGTGTAGTTATGGAGGCTAAACATCCGAAGGAAAATTTAGACCGCCACCTGCGAAAACTCAATCGCTATTTAACAAGTTTGAGCATCCGCTACGGCCTCATAACTAACGGTAAAGAAATTAGAATTTATGCAAGAATCGCCGATGATATTCAGCTAGTATTTAAGTGTGCTGGACAAGACTTAGAAACTAGAATTGAGGAAATTATAGCTTTAATTGGCAGAAATACTTTAAAACCTATAAAAAATCCTGATAATCTCGAACTGGAAGATAATAAAATTAATTTAGTTAGTCCTGAGTTAATTAGCGAAGTCCCAGTAAAGCAAAACAATCCCGCCCCCGCAGAACGGGAGCAAAGCCAAATCTCTGAACTGGAACAATTACCTGAAAATTATCCAGTTAAGCCTCAAGTTAAATCCGATGTAACCGTTCCCCAAAAAACTCAAAATACGATGAAAATCATTGCAGTTTACCACAATAAAGGCGGCGTTGGCAAAACTACAACAGTAGTCAATTTAGCTGCGGCGCTAAGCAAGAAAGGTAATAGAGTCTTGGTAATCGACTTAGACAGTCAGGCAAATACAACCTTTGCGACAGGTTTAGTAAAATTTGAGGATGAAGAACAAGATGATTTGAAAGATAATAATATTCTTCAAGTTTTGCAATCAGAAGACTTTTTCTCGATCGAAGAAGTAGCTCGCAAGTCTAATTTTTGCAATCCCGAAATAGATGTGATTCCTTCCCACATTGATTTAATGCAATATGAAACGGAACTCAATCAACTAGATTACAGCCGCATGATTTTAATTCAGAAACTAGCAGAAGTACAGGATAAATATGATATTGTACTGATCGATACGCCACCATCTTTGAATTTTTATGCTAGAGTTGCCCTAATTGCGGCGGATTATTTAATTATTCCTTCTGACTTAAAACCTTTTGCAAATCAAGGACTGATTAATGTCAAGGATTTTATTAAAAAAGTTAATGGATTCAAAAAACAAATTGGCAAGAAACCTCTAGAAGTTTTAGGCGTACTCTCTTGCAAAATCTCAACTAATAGTAAATTTGTACAGTACAGTTTGCCCAAGCGGAGGGAGGCAATTCCCAAACGCTACGGCTTTGAAATCATGGACAGCGTAATTTACGAGAGAGACGATTTAGCAAAGTGTGCAGAACAATTTCAAATCGTGGGAAATATGGAAATCGCCGATCCTATTTCAGTGCTAGACTTTAAGCCTGATTGCATCGCATCCCAAGAATTTGAAATGCTAGCACTCGAAGTTTTGGAAAAAATAGGTAAAAACTAATGAAAAAATTATCTCCGTCACTGGTTGCAGTTAAAAAAATTACATCCGCAGTACCCCGTTCCAATTTTGCAGACCCTGATTTGGATAAATTAGCGAGACTGATTTTAGAGTCAGGAGGATTGATTAATCCGATAATTGTCCGCCGAAACGGTATGGATGCTTACGAAATAGTAGACGGAGATTTTGAATACTATGCGGCGGCGAGAGCAAAGGAAATAGATGCTCCCAAAGGCGAGACAATCGGAGCATTCATCCTGGAAGAAGAAAATGAAGAACTTCTCCTCAAACAACTTGAAATTCTCAGAAAAACCGCAATCACTGAGAATCAAAGTGTAACTGTGGTTCCGCAACAGTCCTCCAGCTTTGAACAGCGACTGACAAATATTGAAAGTAGATTGGAAAACAGAATTAATGAATTGAAAGCCGAGTATATGCGGGAAAAACAGGCGCTGATAGAGAGGGTTAAAGAAGTTGAAAGCCGCATTCCCAAACCTGTTCCGCTGTTGGAAGCACTCAACACTCAAGATAAATTCAAATTGGCTACAAATTTGAAAAATGCTGGCATGAAAGCTCAAATAATAGAACAAATCATCAAAGAGCGAGATTTGGAGCAGTTTGCATCTTTTGAAAATGTGTTGGAACGCATTAAAGGGTTAGGGGAGAAAACAATGATTAAGCTTATTGACAAGTGGCAAAAATATTTATAAGCTTTCAGCCATCTCAATTGCATTTTTGGGGCGCTCAAAGCCCACCCGACAAAAGTTGAAAAACCCGATATGACTCGGCGGTTGAAACCCATCCTACACAAACTTTCGTCCCTCTCGCTTGAGACTAAAGAATAAGGGCGATATTAAAGCTGGCTTTCGTATAAATCGCAATTGCGCTCGCAACTCGCAACGCCAGCCCGATCGCCCTGACGCAAAAAAAAGTAAAGATGAGTAAAGCAGTGTATCATTGGTGCCCCACAGCCAGTTAAACTCATCACAGTCGCTTTTTTTAGGAATTGCAGTAACTTTTGGCTATCGCCCGGGCTGTCACCGCACAGGTACAGCAGCAAGGCGATATCTCCCCAGATAACCGAGTTCGATCGCAGTTTTGGTAAATTGCTTGTGGCGCACCCGACAATTAGAGTTCTTGGGTTAGTTCAGCAGCACTTAAAATTGAGGCTGTAAAGTACAAATATACATAAATACATACACACCAGATTTAAATGACAAAAGGGGACTTGTAACAAGATGGATCGATCGTCCGATCAAAACCGAATAGTTGAATATTTGCGGATTAAGCCAATTAGTCACAGTCAGATTTACACTTCCCAAATTGCAGTACCAGAGCCTCAGAGGGGGGAAATTCCCCGCAAACGCCGCGAAGATCTCAGGAGAAGTCTCATCGAACAAGGCAGCAACTTGATTCCTTTAATTGTGCGCCGCACTGAAGCTTACAGCAATGAAGAAGAATATGAAGTTGTCTGCGGCTCAGATTGGTGTATTGTTGCTAAAGAACTCGGCATCGAGCAAATGTGGGCTTGGGTATTTGAAATGACCGACGAGGAGGTAGCTGTTGCTCAAGCAGAAATGGAACATTTAGCTCCGCAACCGACTCATAAAGCTGCACAAATTGAGACTCTACTGCAACAATTTGAGCTATCATTTCAAAAAAAGGTAGAGAGTTTAACAAAACAAATAGAACAATCTGTTAAAAAAAATGAAGAACTACTAAAAAAGCACGTAAAAGCTCTAACTGAACAGAACTTGGAGCGCAACCAAATAGAACAGATTAAGCATTTGCTCGAACAAGTGGAAAAAGCATTTCATGAAAAGGTAGATAAAATGGCTAAAAAAATTGAACAATCGAGCAGCAACCGTCCGCCAACATCGGCGGTTATTTCTGAGGTAAATCTTGAAGCCGCTTTGAGACAGTTGGATGAACTGGAAAAACTGCTGTCAAGAAAACTAGAACGCACAGTCCAAACCATTAATCAGTTTGTTTCTGACGCCATTGAAGACGTAGAAAATGACCTAAAAAATCAAATTGAAACGCTCCGCCGCCAACTCGGAGGCGCAGCGACGCACTCAGAAATACAGCCCGAGGCAGAACCTAAAACGCCGTCAAAAACACAGTCCAAGAAGCAGTCGAAAGCACAGCAGAAACCTCAGCTACCGCAGTTGCAGTTGGAGTTGCCGTTTCCGTCCCCAACGGAAGACTACGAAACTCTTTCGCTGAGGGGCTTGAAGGCGATCGGCAAAGACCGGAAAATTCGGGGCTACGCGCGCATGAAACGACCGGAAATTTTGGCTGCTCTCAGGGAAGCTGACGGCCAATAAAGCGGTAATTGCTAATAGTTAAAGACTAATTGTTCGGTGTTCGATCGCATTTTTGGGCAAAAAGTGCGATCGGGCTTTCAGAATAGTCCTCAGCAGAGATATGAAAAGCTTGCTAAAATAGACAGACAACCTCTTACTCCTCAGCCAGCAGCCATGTCCGCAACCGCAGAATTAGCTACTACCCAAGAAATACCAGAACAAGAGATACCAGAAAATGTTATCTTTCCTTCAGGCGATTTATACAGTGACGAACCTCCGGTGGAAACAGAACTGCATCTCCGACAAATAATCCTACTCCTCAACTGTCTAGAATGGCTGTGGCGAGATAGAAATGATTTCTATGCTGCTGGAAACCTCACCATTTATTACAGTCCCAAGCAACTCAAATCGAAAGACTTCCGGGGTCCAGACTTTTTTGTGGTACTCGGAACAGAACGAAAAACTCGGAAAAGCTGGGTAGTTTGGGATGAAGAGGGAAAGTACCCCAATATTATCGTAGAAATCCTGTCTCCCAAAACAGCGGATGTAGACAAAAACTTTAAGAAACAACTATATCAAGATACTTTTCGCACTCACGACTACTTTTGGTTTGATCCAGAAACTTTAGAATTAGCTGGGTTTCATTTAGTTGACGGGGAATATGAAGCAATCGCACCGAACGAATTCGGGCATCTGCGGAGTCAGCAGCTCGATTTGAGTCTCGGAATTTGTGGCGGAAAATTGCGTTTCTTTACAGCAGAAGGAGAGCTTGTCCCTACTCCTGAAGAGGTTGCAGAAAGGGAGACTCAACGAGCCGACGGAGAGGCTCAACGAGCCGGACAAGAAGCTCAACGAGCCGAGCGCCTGGCCGCGAAACTGCGAGAATTAAATATTGATCCCGATACAATTTAGTGCACCCCCTACTCACAAAAACACGGTTTACTGCCGCGTGTATCGGTGCTTCACCCCAATCGGAAAATACTCCGCATCGCCCGTCTCCGTTAATGTCACCACAGGTAACTGATATTCGGGCGGAACGTAATTAGCAAATTCGCTATTTAGCCGCCGCAATTGCGCGAGAATTGAAGATGCGATCGCCTGCTTCATCTCCTCGTCGCCCTCCACCCCCGCTGCTAATTCCACAACCACCGATAAAAACCGATTTTGATCCGCATCTTCCTTGACTTGCAGTACAAATTTTCCCGTCACCCATTCCCGAATAATCGGAACTTCTAAACCTATGGTGACGTTTTCCGGGTAAATGTTAGCACCGAAGTAGGAAACGGTAAAGTGCGATCGCCCAAATACATAGACAAATGGCAAGCAGCGAATTCCTCTGGGGAACTCAGAAACTTTCATACCTGCTTCTTGCTGCAAACGTGCCACAGGGTTAAATCCCCATTCTGCCAAAAAATTGAGCATGGCTTCGTAACAAATTAAACCGCCGTTATCCGAGATGTGATAGCGTATTAGCGGGATGCCGTTGTCGCCAGAAAATAACAGCGTGCCGTCTTTATTCACTTCAAAAAAGCGGCTTTTCGGATCGTACTGCACCAGCGTTGGCAACCGCGATTCCCCGAATAAATTGCGTGCTGCTTCGGGATTGTTTGCTAAAAAGCGGCGGATGCAAATGCTCAGCGGTGTCTCGTTGGCCAAAACGCCCGCATCGGCAGTACCGTAAAGGCTCGCAGAGTTGTAATATAGATTGTCAGAATGAGTACGATCGCTAACCAAACTCCGCCATTCTTCGCTAAACACTTCCCCCGCAAACACCATCTTAATTCGATATTTTTGCCACTCCACACCCCCAGCAATTCCGCTATCAATCACATCTTTGATAAACGGCGGATATCCCAACAAGACTACTTGCTCGAAATGCTCCCCAAGTTCCTGCACAACTCGGAATATCTCAGCCTTATTATTCCCAGGCGTCACAACTGTAACTGGATAGCCTTTACTCGCTAGATAGCGGCAGCAATTTGCCGTGTACATTCCGCCTACCCAAGTCCCCAACGCAAAGCAAATGACAGCTAAAGTTGAGCGATTGTCGGCGGAAAAACTGTCGTGAAATATTTGTTCAAAACGAGCGGCAATTTGCAACTCGTCGCTGATAAAACGCGGCCAAAATGTCGGGTTTCCTGTCGAACCAGATGAAACAGCAATGAAATCGCAAGTTTCTAATTTGCCCTGATAGCACAACTGAGGTAGCGGGTGACAGCGTAAATAATTCTCTTTGGTAATTAGCGGCAATTTTTGGAAGTCTTCAAAGGTTTGAATTGAGGCGGGATTGATGTTGAGTGCAGCTAGGAAAGTCTGGTAAGCTGGTACTGTGGCCGCGACTCTTTGAAAAAGCGCGATCGCCCCCGCTTCGGCAACTCGATTCTGCTGGTGTTGCAATCGTTCCTCAAGCGGCGCCCTCAAAAACTCTTCAAACGCCCCAATTGCTCGCTGCCGCTGTTCTGGCTGCATGATTTGCTCCTTAAAATGGGTATTTTGCACCTCGATCGCTCAAGATTCAATTAGTAGCGCTAACGACCCGATCGCACATTGGGCTGGACACTAAAAATTTGAACACACTTTGAGGTCGAGCGAATCGAAAAGATGGCGCAGTAGATAAACTTCAATACCACGAAACCGCTTTTTTAACAATAACCACAGGGGATAGGCAAGCTGCCGATCGACTAATAAACACAGACACACTATGTCAAGATTAATTCAGCGATCGCCCAAAATCCTCAGTCTCAGTCAAGCGTGAAAATCCGACGCAGCAAGTTCCAATGAACAATCCCATCTACCCCGGCATAACTCTCAACAATCACTACCGCATCGTCCGCGAATTGGGACACGGAGGCTTCGGGCGCACCTACCTGGCTGAAGATGCCCACCGATTTAACGAACCCTGCGTTTTAAAAGAATTTGCGCCCCAAGTACACGGAAGTTACGCTTTACAAAAATCCGAGGAACTGTTCGAGCGGGAAGCGGGAGTGCTCTACAAGCTGCAACACAATCAAATCCCGCGCTTCCGCGAACTCTTCCGCGTCAGTATCAGCGATCGAGGCTACCTATTTCTCGTTCAAGACTACGTTCCCGGTCAAACTTACCGCTTCCTGCTGGACGCCCGCAAGCGTCAGGGTTTGCGGTTCATAGAGGCAGAAATCAATCAACTGCTGCTCCAGATTTTGCCCGTGCTCGAATACATTCACTCTTTGGGAGTGATTCACCGCGACATCTCCCCGGACAACCTGATTCTGCGGAGTTCTGACGGGATGCCGGTGCTGATCGACTTCGGCGGAGTAAAACAACTTGCCGCCACCGTAGAGTCTCTGTTCGCTGAGGCTAACGGCACTCCCGCCCCCGCGACTCGCATCGGCAAGCTCGGCTATGCTCCCGTCGAACAAATGCAGATGGGCATCGTCTATCCCCAAAGCGATTTGTACGCTCTGGCGGCGACGGTTTTAGTGTTGCTGACGGGGAAGGAACCGCATCAGTTGCTCGACAGCCAGACGCTCAATTGGAACTGGCGGGCGGAATGTTCTCTGTCTCCGAATTTGTCCCTGGTGCTGGATAAAATGCTTGCTCAACAGCCGAGCCAGCGTTACTCCTCGGCTCGCGAGGTAATGCTCGCTCTCTCCGGCAATCCGCCTTTACAGCCGCCTTTGCCACCAGCCCCGGATTTTGGACCCACGCAGCCACCGGAGCACTCGCCTATACCCGTGCCCGCCCCCACGCCAAAGCTGCCGGGAACTCCGGTGCGTGCTGCTATTGGCAATCAACAAAAGATGCCTGCTTGGAAAATGGTTTTGTTCGTGGTGGCGGTGCTCTCAAGTATGGGGGGAGTTGGCTGGTTTGCGGGCAATTATTTGTTAAATCTGCAATCTAAAGTGCAGAAAATTCCCCAGAGTCCGAGCCCGAAGCAGCAGCAAGAAGATGCTTTGCAAGATCGCTTTGTAAAGCTCAAAATTGACGATCGATTCTATAGCGGTTACGTCAACCTTGTGGACGAGACTTTTTATGCCAAATACCCGGAATTGGGCGGACGGCTGTTAAAAGAAGGCGATGACGATCGCCAGTGGCGCGAAAGGTGGCAGAAAATCGGCGACGAGTTGCTCGACAAGCTGGAAAACCTCAGCAGCGACGCTAGAGCGCGGTTGGGCACTTACGACACCGCCGATATCGATCGCTGGAAAACTGAGGTTAACAAGCTGAATTTGAGCAGTCGGGCTTTGTACGATTTGGCTGATGCCAAGTTCTTTTATTGGTTTCCACAACAGCCGCGCGATCGCAATATCATCGGTTTGCCGATCGGACAAATTTGGCAAGCAATTACCGCCGACGCCCTCGCATCTTTGCAAGCAGGAGCAACTGTCGAAAGCGTTGAATTTGACCGCCTATCGAACAGCAAAAGCCTCACAGGCAATCTCAAACCCGGAGAAGGGAAAGCTTACATTGCCCGGTTCGCTCAAAATCAAACTTTGCGCGTGAATTTGCAAGCACCGCGCAAATCTACTCTGCTGTCAATTTATACTCCGGGGCGGACCAAGGGCGCGCGAGCTTTGCTGCAAGATGCAGATGGGCTTAGTTGGTCGGGATTGCTGGATGATGCTGGTTATTATGAATTCGTGGTCGTTTCTCAGGCATCTGAGCCGATCGCTTACGAGTTGAACCTGACTGCGGAATAACTGCTATTGACCGAAAGCATCCAGGATACAAGCCCCCGGATTCATCCGTCCAGAAATAAAAAACCTGTATCCGATGAAACTTGCCCCCCGAATTTATCCGTGGGGTCAATCGAAAATCTAAAATCTAAAATCTAAAATCTAAAATCGATTGACGCTCTCGATCGACCCAGGCAATAATAAGGTAATACCAATCACGTAAGTTTTCCGTTTCAAACAAAGAATATGCTGAGATTCGCGATCGTAGCTTTAGTAACTTTAGGATTAGTATTGGTGACTGCACTAGGTTTACATCCCGCCAATGCGACAGTCAGCACTCCCGAATTTTATGCTTGGAACTTTGCCTCTGTAGGCAGTAGCGAGCTTGTTTGTAAAAAGACGGTGGTAGTTCCGCAAGACCTAATCATTCCGTCATCTATGCAGGCTGTCAGTATCACTTCTGCAATTGTAGATGAAAAATATTGCGCGAATTCCACTAAGCCTGTGAATTAAAACAGTGCATAATTATGATGTCCAGTTATACAACCATAATTAAGATCTCGGTCAGTCGATTTTAGATTTTAGATTTTAGATTTTAGATTTTAGATTTTAGATTTTAGATTTACTTCACAGATGAATCTGAATCTGGGAGCTTAAACTAGGGTCTAAAATTTTGATCTCTCCACGAGTGTTGCTGTTGGCAAGTATCCGTTTTTGGGGTGAGGAGGCAGCCTCCTGATTCATCCATCGAGAGGAAACCAAAGTCCTAATTACAAACAAGGGCTAATTATGAGCAATTAACCGGACATCATATAAGTGATTGCCTGAGTGATTGCGGCTATCCGCGCAGTGACAGTGTTGGTGGCATTCTTTTATGAGAAACTACAGTTATTTTATAAGAAAAGTTTATCAAACGAGTCGGGCGGAACATTTTTATGCTATTGAAAGATATCGAAGTCTTCCCTATTTGGGCAGTTATTTTATTGTGACTTAAGAACCGAGGGAAAAATTTCAGCCATTTGGCTAATTATTTATTGGCTAATTGGCCGAATTACTAATTCGTTAGTTTGAGTATGCTAAAGTTAGTCAGGTTCAGATATATAGTGCCATCTGTTATCTAATTATCATGCTCAAAATTTTGGTGATTGAAGACGACGAATTAATCCGGGAAACTCTTCTGCAACTCCTGGAATCTCACAGCTACCGGGTCATTGCGGCCGAAAACGGTCGAGCTGGGGTGCAGATGGCACTTTCGGAGATACCTGATTTAATTTTGTGCGATGTCCAGATGCCGGAACTCGACGGTTATGACGTGTTGCGGACTCTGCGGCAAAACTCGCTAGCTGCAACAATTCCATTTATTTTCCTCACGGCTCAAAGTGATAAAACCGATTTTCGTCGGGGGATGGATTTGGGGGCAGACGATTACCTGACAAAACCGTTTACCAAGGCTGAATTGCTGGGAGCGATTGCTTCTCGCGTCTTGAAACGGCAAACTATTACTCAACCGCTGACAGTCGCGCTTCACCAAGCAGAAGCCAGACTCAAAGATTTAGTTAACGACTCGACCAAGGTTACGACTCTATCTCCTGAAAAGTTTGCTCTCGAAGCTTTGCTGCGCCATGCTTTGGCACAAGGTGAGTTTCAGGTATACTATCAGCCCCAGGTGAATATTGCTACCGGCAAAGTTATCGGCGCCGAAGCTTTAGTGCGCTGGCAAAATCCCGATCGAGGAATAATTTCTCCCTGCGAATTTATTCCCTTAGCAGAAGAAACAGGTTTAATTATTCAGATTGGCGAGTGGGTACTGCTTTCAGCTTGCGCTCAAGCCGCTAGTTGGCTGGCTGCGGGGTTTTCGCCCTTTACAATATCAGTAAACTTGTCGGCCCGGCAGTTGTCCGACCCGGAACTCAAGGCGCGAATCGTTCAAATATTGGAAACTACAGGCTTGGAGCCTGCTAATTTAGAATTAGAAATGACCGAAAGCGCTTTGGTAGAAAATGCGACAGTAGCAGGCGCTACTTTAAACCAACTTAAAGCTCTAGGAATTCGGATTGCTATTGACGACTTCGGTACCGGTTACGCTACTTTAGGATATCTCAAGCAATTTGCTTTTGACAGTTTAAAGATCGATCGAATTTTCGTCCGTAATGCCAATGAAGATACTCAAAATGCTGCTATTACTACAGCAGTAATTTTACTGGGTCATAGTTTGAATATGACAGTAATTGCTGAGGGAGTAGAAACAGAAGCAGAACTAGATTTTTTGAAACAACATCAGTGCGATATCATGCAGGGGTATCTGTTCAGCCGCCCCGAACCAGCAGCGATAATTGAAAGTATGTTGGTTGCTGACCCGGGTTTTTTCGCGCAGCCCCCAGCAGCACCTGCTCGCGTTGTCCCTTTTGTACCTGTGTCCGAACCAGAAAAATCTAAAAACCTTTCAATGTCGGCTCTAGGAATAGTTTAAGTATCACCAAGATTTCTGTATAATACAAAAAAATTCTTTTTTTTACCTTGTATTTTATGCATAAAAGTTGAGGTTCTATCATAAAAAGTTGTAGTTTTTTTGGAGAGATGAATTTAAGAAGGAAATTTTAGCCCAACATTCCTTAACTTCTTCCCATTTTATGCGATCGCGCCCGTAATTCGACTATTGGAGCAATTGTGGCGTTTTGAAATTGCGAGCTTTTATCAAGTTCCAGCAGGTAAACTAATTGAAGTTCCTACATTGGGAGCCGCAGTTTCAAGAACTGTCCAACTGGATTTGGTGCAAGCCTTTCATGGAAAGAATATTAGTAGTTGACGACGAAGCAGACTGTCAAATAGTCTTAGCAATGTACCTCGAAAGCCAGGGATACCGGGTTGAATGCGCTAATTCCGGGCTTGAGGCGCTCTCGATTTTTGAGAATGCCCCCCCAGATTTGGTAATTTCAGATGTCATGATGCCGGAAATGGACGGGTTTGAGTTTTGCCGCCGCTTGCGAACTACACGTTTGGGAAAGTTGGTGCCGTTTATATTTTTGTCAGGTCAAGGCGAGATTGAGTCAAAAGTTGAAGGTCACTCGATCGGCGCTGACGATTATCTGGTAAAACCTTTTCATTCTGAAGAAATCTTAGCTAAGGTGAAGGCGCAGTTAGAGCGCTCTCACCGCATTCACGCCGAGATTGTGCGACTCCTTCAAACTTCTACCGCTAGGGCGGTGGAGCCAAAAGTTGTGGCAGTATTGCCAGCACCTGCACCTTTGCCTTTAACACCAGCCGAGGAAAGAGTTTTTTGGGAAGTTATTCAGGGTTATACTAACAAACAAATTAGCGATCGGCTGTTTATTAGCCCCCGAACTGTGCAAGCTCATTTAGGCAGCATTTTCAGCAAATTACAGCTAGAAAATCGGGCTCAGCTTGTGAGATTTGCCCTAGAAAACGGATACAAACCACCGCAAACTTAGCTCAGCTCTGATAATGTCCGGCCAATTACTTACGATATGTCCCAAGAGAACGGAACGAAGTGAAGTTAAGCAATCCCAGGGGCTTAAGATTGCTTGCGTCTGCTGTCGTAAACTTTGCAATGACTGGCATTTAGGCGGACATGATATAAACCTAGGGCGCGCCAGCCAGTCAAAAACTCCCCTAGCTGCCAGATTAATCGCGGCTGACGCACTCAGCGGGCCGATTATTCCAAATTCAAAACACAATAAGGAAAATTAGTTATCACGCAAACCCCCGGCCCCAAATTCGTACCCCGCAAGTTGGCACGTTCCAAATCAGCCTGGCGCACGTTATTAGCCGCATCGATATTTGTACCGCTCAATTGAGCCCTAGGAAGCCGAGTATTTGACAAAATAGCATTCTGCAAATTAGTATCGCGCACATCCGCGAAAGACATATCCGCTCCGCTTAAATTCGCACGGTTTAAATTAACCCTAAACAGCAGCGATCGCCTCAAATCGGCATTCGACAAATTAGCTTGTAACAGATAAGCTTCACCCAGATTCGCATTAAAAAGTTTAGCACCGCGCAAATCAGCACTCGTCAGATTCGCTCGCCCCAAAAAAGCATTAGACAAATCCGCATTTCGCAGATTAGCACCATTCAATTCAGCACCGTACATCTCGGCGTTGATTAAATTAGCGTTAGACAAATTAGCATCACTTAAATCCGCTTCTAACAAATTAGCTTCATAGAGATTTGCTCCGCTTAAATCGGCTCCTCTTAAATTAGCTCTGTACAAGCTAGCCTTGAATAAATCAGCATTTCTCAAGTCACAGCCTTCGCATTCATTACTTTCCAGCAATTGCCTGACATGATCTGGATTTTGAGCTTTAACGGGAGCTGCCAGCCAAAACAAAGCTAAACTTGCCGTTACAGTTGCCAAGATTTTAAGTTTCACAAACAAACCTCACTGCTACTTCGGATTAATTATACTAGCAAACTGTAGAAGTTAAACCCATGTCCTTCTCTCTTTTCTCTTGCTCTGCGTTCTCGGCGCCCTCTGCGGTAAATCCTCAAAAAACTGATTCGCAGCCAAGGATTTAGACCTGCTTGCAGCAAGGCGGGCTTTGCCCGCCCTACTTAACTTAATTAAGCCTCATCTAAAGCAGCAACACCAGGCAATTCCTTACCTTCGAGCAGTTCCAAACTAGCACCGCCACCAGTGGAAATGTGGCTCATTTGTTCGCCTAAATTCAACTGTTCCACAGCCGCCACCGAGTCACCCCCACCGATAATTGTGGTAGTACCAGTTTTAGTAAGTCCAGCCAAAGAATGAGCAATACCTTCAGTTCCAGCAGCAAACTTCTCCATCTCAAACACGCCCATCGGCCCGTTCCAGATTACCGTTTTGCAATCGGCCAAAGCATCTTGGAAAGTTTTTACTGAATCCGGGCCGATATCCAAACCCATCCAACCTTCCGGGATGCTTTCTACAGGAACAGTTTGAGTGTTAGCCGCCGCATCAAACTTATCAGCAACTACCACATCAGTAGGTAACAGAAAAGTAACTCCCCGTTCCTTCGCCTTCTCTTCCAAAGACTTAGCCAATTCCAGCTTGTCATCTTCCACCAAAGACTTGCCAACGTTCAAGCCGCGAGCTTTGTAGAACGTGAAAACCATGCCGCCGCCCAACAGCAGTTTGTCGCACTTTTCGAGCAGTTTTTCAATGACTCCAATCTTGCTAGAAACCTTAGAACCGCCGATAATAGCAGCTAAAGGACGCTGGGGATTGTCGATCGCACTGCCGAGATATTGCAGTTCCTTCTCCATCAAAAATCCAGCCACAGAAGGACTCAGATACTTAGTAACGCCCTCAGTAGAAGCGTGAGCCCGGTGAGCCGTACCAAAAGCATCATTGACATACAAATCAGCCACAGAAGCTAACTTCTTAGCAAATTCTGGGTCGTTTGCCTCCTCCTCTGGGTAGAAGCGCACATTTTCCAGCAAAAGCACATCGCCATCTTGCATCGCCTCGACTGTAGCAGCGACTTCATCGCCGATGCAGTCGTCAGTCTTTTTGACCTCTTTCCCCAACAATTCCGACAGCCGCTTAGCAACCGGAGTCAAGCGCAACTTCTCCGTCACACCCTTGGGACGCCCGAAGTGGCTGCACAAAATGACCTTAGCACCCTTGGACGCTAAATCTTGAATTGTCGGCAGAGCAGCCCGGATGCGAGTATCATCGGTGATACTGCCGTTGTCGAGCGGCACGTTAAAGTCCGCCCGCACCAATACCCGTTTGCCCGATAAGTCCGATGCCGATAAATTTGCTACAGTTTTTTTGGTCACAGGATTAACCTCCTAATATGTGTGTTTTTGTCTAATTCCGTTGAAATGGCGGCACTTGTCACTTGCACTTGGGGCCTCGGACGCATTCAACCGCGTCCGTACAAAAAACGGAAGATGAAACAAACGGCACTGATTGGCTCAACGTAAACATTTTATCGGAGTCCGCGTCCGGGAGATGCGCACTATGTTCAAGACTGTCTTATTTCCTGTCGATCAAAGCCGAGAAGCCCGCGAAGCCGCGGAAAAGGTTGTCAATATTGTGAAAACCTACACTTCTCGTTTAGTTATTCTTTCGGTAGTCGAACCCCCAGCCGAGGAGGGTGCCACCCCACCGTCAGAGGTGATGAGTTCCCCGGAAGCAGTCGCCAAACTGCTGTCTGAGGCCCAATTGATGTTTTCCCAGCAGGGAATCGAAGCTGAAATCATTGAGCGAGAAGGCAAACCGGCTTTCACGATTTGTGATGTGGCTGACGAAATTGGGGCCGATTTGATTGTGATGGGCTGTCGGGGGATGGGTTTAACCGATGATGGGGCGTCTGACAGCGTTACCAATCGGGTGATCAATCTGTCTCCTTGTGCAGTGTTGATTGTGCCTTAAGGAAGGAAGGAAGAAGGAAGAAGGAAGAAGGAAGAAGGAAGAAGGAAGAAGGAAGAAAGAAAACTCTTTCTTATTACTTATTTCCAGTAGTGTAAGTTAGATGCCCAACAGCTTACTTCTGCCATTTTCCTGATTCCCTCCTTCCTTCGTGCCCTTAAATCCGTTACACTCATCCGTTCCCTGATTATTTCTTGATTCTTCCCTCTTCCTTCTTCCTTCTTCCCTCTTCCTTCTTCCCTCTTCCTTCTTCCTTCTTCCTTCTTCCTTCTTCCCTCTTCCTTCTTCCTTCTTCCTTCCTATTATGAAAATTCACTGGTATCCCGGTCACATTGCCAAAGCTGAACGGGCATTAAAAGAACAGTTAAAGCGGGTAGATGTGGTGCTCGAAGTCCGAGATGCCCGCATTCCATTAGCTACTTACCACCCCCAAATGCCGAGTTGGGTGGGCGGCAAGGCGCGAGTATTGGTCATTAACCGCATGGATATGATTGCGCCTCGCGCGCGCGAGGCGTGGGAAACATGGTTTGAGGCCCAGGGGGAAACTGCGTATTTTACTAATGCCGAGCACGGTCAAGGAGTAGACGCTGTGGCGGATGCCGTGCAGAATGCTGGGGTGCAGCTAAATAAAAGAAGGTTCGATCGAGGTATGCTGCCCCGTCCAGTCCGCGCAGTGGTGATGGGCTTTCCAAATGTCGGAAAATCTGCTTTAATTAATCGCCTGTTAGGGCGGAGAGTGGTGGACAGTGCCCGCAGAGCTGGAGTAACTAAATCGCTCCGATGGATTCGCATTTCTGACGAAATTGAATTATTAGACGCCCCCGGAGTGATTCCCACTCGCATTAACAATCAAGAAAATGCCATAAAATTAGCTATTTGCGAAGATATTGGCGAGGCAGCTTACGACAATCAGGTAGTAGCGGCAGCGATGGTAGATTTGCTCCAAGGGCTGGAGGCGGCTGATGAGACGTTGATATCACTATCTGGTTTCAAATCCAGGTATAAATTAGATGCAGCCTCTAGTAATGGTGAAGATTATTTGCACGAGGTAGCAAAAGACAAGTATAAAGGAGATGTCGAACGAACGGCGCGGCAAATGTTAAACGATTTTAGAACGGGTGTGTTGGGTCAGCTTACTTTGGAGTTGCCACCGGCTTGATCGGACTCGTGCCATACAACTAATCAGGAATGGTATTAAAGAGGGATTTGCTGGCGCTACTAATTTGAACTTCGTCTCCTATCTGTAATATTTTTCCGGCTGCTTGACCCGAGACTCGCATACTAACTATCAGTCGATTAAAGTGATTTAAAGACCCTCTCTTTACCAAGTCAGGCATGATTTCCTCCTGCTTGGCTTTTAGTAGATTTTGAAAATTTGTATCGGCTGCTTTCGGGGCATAATATGGCGGACATCGGATACAGGGGTGACCGAGATTAATAGCTTCAAATATTACAGTCCCTATTTTCAACGTCACTAATTCATTGGCTTCTGGGAAAAGTTGGTCTTCCCAAAAAGCCGGGACATCTCCTATTTCAATATTAGCTCGCAAGCGATGGCGCATTTCGTTAACGGAAACTCTCGGAAACCAAGATGCAACTTCGGCAATTGTTTCGGTACTTATTATGCTTGGCCCGGGCGCAGCGGTATCGTCGGGAAAGCCTGTCAGCAAGTTTTCCATTAACTTGACGGGGAAACCGAAGTAGTTGCTCAACCAATATTCTATCCCTGGGCGTTCTCTATCTACATGAAAAAAAATTTCTTGTTCGGTGTCTTGTATTTTCAGACCGGCCATTCTCTTTTGGATGTCAAAGGATAAGCGCAGAAAATGGACTCCGCTGTTGCGCTTAGTGTTAACAAGTTCTCCTGCTTCATCGCAGATTGCAAAAGAGCGATCGCCTTCTAGAGCTCCGCTGGCAAGAATAGTTGCTTGACTGACAGCTATGCCGTCAAGGGACTTGACCGGATAGATATGGATACTGGCGACGTAAGACATTTCGATCCATTGATAAATAATTGTAGTTTTACAATAGTCCCGACTGTTTTTAGTTCGTAGTCTGAAACCAGCGATTTTCCGTTGGTAGCGAACTTGCCGAATCGCCTTGAAACCCTTTTTCTACGGTTGGCAATCAAAAACTGTCCGAAGTATTGGTTTGAGATACATTTTAGCATCCCCTGCCTGCAGAAGGATGACCGCAGTTGCCTTTAGGAAATAAAATCTGAAATAGAAAGGGGCAAATTTTTGGAATTTTTAAGTTTAAATTTTGCTGTAGCTACTTGTAAAAAAAAAGTAAAGAAATAGGGTTCAGCTTGTGGTATATCTTATGCTATAAAACACCCAAAATTAAACCGAGTTGCAATCAATGACAGAAAGCGGAAGAAGAGGTATGATTTCGCGACGCAATTTAATGTTGAAGGCTGGTACAGGGATGCTGGCGGCAAGCTTTGCACCAGTGCTTTTGCAAGCTCAACCCGCAAAGGCAGAAGCAATCTCTGACATTACTCCCGACGGTGCTCTCAAGAAATTGATGGAGGGGAATCAACGCTACATTGAGCAAAAACGGACATTTCCCGACCAAGCTCGATCGCGAATTGTAGAAGTAGCAGAGGGTCAACATCCGTTTGCAACCATCCTGGCTTGTTCTGATTCGCGGGTTGCGCCCGAAATTATTTTCGACCAAGGATTAGGGGATTTGTTTGATATCCGAGTAGCTGGAAATTTTCTCGACGATGTGGTTCTCGGCAATATGGAATATGCCGCAGTAGAATTAGGCGTGCCGCTATTAGTAATTCTGGGTCACGAACGCTGCGGTGCTGTTAAAGCAGCTTTAGATGGCAAAGCTGTGCCGGGTCACATTAGCACTTTGGTGGCGGCGATTAAACCCGCAGTTGATACCACAAAAGGTGTCCAAGGCGATGCCTGGGATAACGCAGTCAGAGCTAATGTGAAAATCAATGTAAATAAGTTACAATCCTCGTCGCCTATTTTAGCTGAAGCAGTCAAAGCGGGCAAGCTTAAAGTTGTTGGGGGCCGCTACGATTTGGATAGCGGCAAAGTAGAGATAATTGCTTGATTTTGCTGGTGGCATCTCATATCTTGGGATATTTTTTAAAGAACAGGCTTTCCGGCCTGTTCCACAATCCGAGAATTTGATTGTGGGGTGGGCATCCTGCCCGCCCATAAAAGCCATAATTTCAGTTACATTAAACCCATTTCTTGCAGTCCCCGGCGCAGGCGTTCTGCTTCAAAGGGGCGGCGCTGTTCGTGAAGGGCGATCGCTCTTTTGAATTCGGCTAAACTCTCTGGCATTTTGCCAATTTTCAGCAGCGCTACTGCCAAGTTTTGATGAGCTTCGGCGTGTTCGGGAGCGATTTTAATGGCTTGTCGGTAATAGGCGATCGCATCTGCTAAATTTCCGGCTGCCTTCAGCGTCAGTCCTAAATTGTAGTGACCTGTGGCAAAACTGGGGTCAATTTTTAAAGCTGCTTTGTAAGCTTTTTCAGCCGATTTCAAATCTCCTTCATCTTTGAGCAAATTGCCCAAGTTATTGTAAGCGCCCAACTTGAGCGCCGGAATCACATCTGTATTAATTGCCGCTTGATAGTGTTCTTTGGCTTTAACAAATTGCTGCTGCTGGCGATAAGCAATTCCCAAATGATAGTTAAGTTCGTAAACAATAGAATCATCAATTGCCGCAGCAGCCAAGCCCCTAGTTAATAAATCTATTCCCCGCCCAATTTGCCCTATTTCTACATACAAAGCGCCTAATTTGCTACAAGCATAAGCATCGTTTGGATAATAAGCGATGTAGCGTTCCATTGCTGCTTGAGCTTTTTGGAATTTACTTTTTGCTGCGATCGCATCTTTTTGATAACCAGAGTGCCAAATCGCCACATTGGGGAGAGAAGCTATTTTCCATGTTGGTTCCCTGTGCAAAATCTCAGCCACGCTGTCGTCTACCATTGCGTGGTAAGGGCGAGAGAATCGGATGTCGGGGCGATTGCGAAACAATCGAGACACTAGGGAATAGGGAGATTGAGAGGCACCGATTTCTTGGCGGATGAGATTTATTAGGAGCAGCCGATCGCTCTGAATGCCCTCCTTAATTTGAGGTAAAATCTGCGGTACCAAAACCTCGTCGGCATCCAACACCAAAATCCAGTCGCCCTGGGCGTGCTTCAGACACTCGTTGCGCGCCGCTGCGAAGTCGTCGCACCATTCAAAGTCATAAACCCTCGCGCCATATCCTCGGGCAATTTCACGGGTGCGATCGCCCGATCCCGTATCCACCACCACTATTTCGTCCACAACACCCTTAACGCTGTCCAAAGTCCGCGACAGTGTTGCCTCTTCATTCTTCACAATCATGCACAGAGTCAGATCCATCGGGCGCAAACTTTCCTCGTTTCACAAAATTATTGTAATTTTTTTACCAGTAAAACACAAAAAGTCCCAGAAAAAATTCTCCTATTTCCTTTTTGCCTTGAGCATAAGTACCTTTCTTCCCTCGAAAAAGTGGGTTAACTCTTTTGAGGTATTAAAAAGCCTCAAACTCGGACGATTCCTCAGAAATCCTACCACTTTCGATTCTTCCCTACGGTAGAGGTAAGGACGGGAGAGCAGTTGTTATTCTAAGAACATAAGACAGAGAACGAAAAAAGTTAAGCATTCAGGAGAAACGGAAATGGGAATTATTGCTTGGATTGTTTTAGGACTGATTGCCGGTGCGATCGCCAAAGCCATTTATCCGGGAACTCAAGGCGGCGGTTTTCTGGCCACAACAGGTTTAGGAATTGTGGGTGCGCTAGTAGGAGGTTATCTAGGTCAAGTCTTGCTCGGGACGAGCGGGGGAGCTTCCTTCGGAGTAATATCTCTACCCAGCATAGCTTTTGCAGTTGTAGGTGCGATCGTGGTACTTTTCATCTGGGGATTGTTAACTCAGCGTGCTGCATAACAAATATTGCCAATTCCCAGTCGATCGACTTTTAGGGTATTCATAAACCCGGTTTCTAGAAGAAACCGGGTTTTTCAGTGGTTTGTAGGGTGCTTCAGCCTACTCATACCAAATCCGCGTTAAAAACCGCGATCGGACTCAGCATTTGAAACCGATCGAGAGTCAAACTTTCGCCAGAGATCGCATCTTGGACCATTCTCAAGAACAGGCAAGATGCCTGTTCCACAAAGACCGAGTTTTGTTGTGGGGCGGGCAGGAGAGCCCGCCCGCAAAAGGCTTATTGAGAATGGTGCAAAATCTCAGTGCGAGCAGAGGGGGACTGAAGAATAAAGGGGTAAAAATCCCGGATTTGGTATCAATTAATTAATCAATCCGCAAATTGAAAGGCAAGCGAACATAAATCCCCTGCGGGTCGTTCATCGACCCGATCGCAGCCAATTCATCCTGCATTTTTTTAACTTCAGCAGTCAGTGGGTCGAGTTTGGTGGCTGGTTTCAAAACGCGAACGCCTGAAAGTCTTTCCAAAATTCGCTCCTCGAAACTGCGGCGTTTTGGATATTCTTCCAACTGCCAATTGTCGCCGAGTTTAGCTTGCTTAGCCGCCTCTTTGACAGCATCTTCAAGGCCGCCAATTTCATCGACTAAGCCCAACTGTTTCGCAGCCGTACCAGACCACACTCTGCCTTGAGCAATTTCTTGTACCTTGTTTTTCGGCAGTTTGCGGGAGTCGGCGACTTTAGTAATAAATCGATCGTAAATGCGATCGACTATTCTCTGAATATTCGCCAATTCTTGAGGATTTTTCGGGCGGGAAACCGTGTTAGTATCCGCAAAGCGGCCGGTTTTCACAACGTCCCAAGTCAGGCCGTTGTTAGCAGCCAACTTTTGGGCGTTGAACAGCATTCCAAAAACGCCGATAGAACCCGTAATCGTATTCGGTTCGGCAAAAATGCGGCTGGAACCCATCGCAATCCAATAGCCGCCGGAAGCTGCTAAATTGCCCATCGAAACGATAACTGGTTTCTTTTTGCCCGTCAGCATAACTTCGCGCCCGATGACTTCGGCCGCCGTCGCGCTGCCTCCGGGACTGTTGACTCGCAAAACTACTGCTTTTACGTCGTCATCTTCTCTGATTTTCCGCATTTCTAGAGCGATGCGATCGCCTCCTACTTGAGTCGGGCCCCCTTCCCCGTCTACAATCTCTCCCTCGGCGTAAAGTATAGCAATTTGGTTTTTCTTGTCAGCGCGAGTTGAGTTTTTATCGTCAGCAATTCTGGCGTAGTTTTTCAAACTAATTTGCTTGAAAGATTTGTGTTCGCGATCGGTTCCTGTCAGTTTTTTAAGTTCGCTCGCAATTTCGTCAAAGTATACAACTTTATCAACTAACTTGCTTTTGAGGGCTTCGTCAGCCATCAAGGTTCCGCCCTTATCTGCAACCGCTTGCAGTTGGGGAACGGTCACTTTACGGTTCGGCCCGACAGTTTTCAGGTATTCTCCCCACATATCTCCGAGCAACTTTTGAGTTTGCTGGCGATTTTCGGGACTCATTTTTGTGAGCAAAAACGGCTCAACGGCTGACTTGTATTTGCCGACACGAGTCACTTGAACTCCCAAACCGTATTTCTCCAAAGCACCGGTGAAAAACATTGCCTGACTGCTAAAACCGTTGAGTTCCAAAGCCCCGTAAGGATTGATTGCAATTGTATTAGCAACGGAACCGAGGTAATAATCTCGCTCGCTCCAGTCCATCTGGTAAGCAAAAATGGGTTTTTTGGCATCTCGGAAACGCTGCAATGCCGATCGAACTTCTTTGAGATTGGCAAACCCGCTGCTGCTCGAATCCGAGCTGCCTTCGAGATAAATGCCAACTATTTTCGGGTCTTTCTTCGCAGATTCGATCGCGTCTAAAACAGTCCGCAGCGTCACTGTATCGCCGGAATCTTCCGAAAGCACTTCTTCAATCGCCGCGCCAGTGCTGCGGCTCGGTTTGCTGTCGGTGATATTTAAAGAAAGGTCTAATACCAATACAGACTTATCTTTAACTTGCGGGCCTGAATCTTTAGACGACGATGCCGCCAGACCAATTAGCAGTACCAGTCCCCCTAATCCTATGCTGCCCAGCAGCAACAATCCGAGGAAGGTTCCCAGCAAACTTGCACAGGTATATTTTAGGAAATCTTTCATTAGATAATTGGTAATTGGTAATTGGTAATTGGTAATTGGTAATTAGTAATTGGTAATTGTAATTGGTAATTGGTAATTGGTAATTGTAATTGGTAGCAACTCACAAATAACAAATAACAACTCACCACTGCCAACTGCCAACTGCCAACTGCCAACTGACTCACTTTTATCTTAACCTTTCCAAAACCCCAGAATATTTTAACTCATCCAAGTTAGCGCAGCCCGTACAGAACATCACGGTGGCGATTTCTGCAATTAAAACCTCAGCTAGAAGGCCTGCGGCTGATTCCGATTCCGCTGCGGCTTCTAGAAACGGCCGCGCCAGTCCCGCAATATCCGCGCCGAGGGCGAGAGCCTTCGCTGCATCCAACCCATTCTGCAAGCCTCCAGAGGCAATCAGAGGAACATCCGGCGCTACGGCGCGGGTGCTGACAATGCACTCGGCTGTCGGTATTCCCCAGTCGGCAAAGGTTGCGCCCAACCTGCGCTGCTTGCTATCTTTAGCTCGCTTTCCTTCTATTTTTGCCCAAGAAGTGCCTCCGGCCCCGGCAATGTCGATCGCACCTACCCCCGCGGCGAGCAATTTCTTTGCCATCTTCCCTGAAATACCGTTGCCGACTTCTTTAGCAATAACTGGTACTGGTAATTTATCGCACAATTTGGCTATTTTATCTAGGAGTCCTTTAAAGTTAGTATCGCCTTCGGTTTGAACGCACTCTTGCAGCGGATTTAGATGCAAAATTAGGGCATCTGCTTCGATAATATCAACAAGTTTTTGGCACTCTTCCCAACCGTAACTGTAGTTTAATTGAACTGCTCCGATATTGGCAAATAGCAGAATATCTGGAGCGCGGCGCCGGACGGCAAATGTAGGAGCTAGTTGAGGTTTTTCTACGATGATTCGCTGGGAACCAACTCCCATTGCCAGTTTGTATTCTTGAGCAACATCGGCGAGGCGATAATTGATTGTCTGGGCTAATTCTGTGCCGCCGGTCATTGAGGAAATTAGCAGGGGAACGGCTAGTTTTTTGCCGAGAAATGTGGAGGTTAAATCGATTTCAGTGCGATCGAGTTCTGGCAAACAGCAGTGAGCAAAACGGTAGCGTTCAAGGCCGCTGGTAGTTTCGCGAAATTGTACGTCTTCTTCGAGGCAGATCCGCAGGTGGTCTGCTTTGCGGGTTTCGGTTTGCGACGGGGAGGTTAGCGGCAAGTTCACAGTAGCTATTTGGGGAAAGATTTGTGATTTGGGAATATAGCAATTTTATTTCATTTTTGAATTTTTTAATGAACCGCAGAGGGCGCAGAGGAAAAGAAAAGAGATATGTTCGCAAATTCTGCAATGGTTGCTGTATTATCCAGGAACGGTCAGCGCCTTTCCATTATCTGAAGGTTTCAACTTCAGCAAAAAAGGAACTGCTTTTTGCACCCATGCTTTGACTGACGTGTAACTTGCCGCATTTTCTCCGAAAGAAATTTCCAGCATATCCGTATGAATTATCCCCGGATTCAAAGGAACCGCCGCCATACCTCCGGGCAATTCTTGAGCGAGCGATCGCGTAAGTCCTTCTATCGCCCACTTAGAAGCGCAATAGGGCGCAACTTCCGGCGAAGTTGACCTTCCCCAACCAGAACTCAAGTTGACAATTATGCCGCTTTTTCGAGCAATCATTGCCGGGACAAAATGGCGAATTACATTAGCAGTACCTTTAATATTAACATCAATTACCTGCGAAAATTCTTCGTTACTAACATTCCAAAGAGGGGCGAGATGATTAGTTACACCTGCATTGTTAATTAGCAAATCTGGGGGCGAGTAGTTGGCCAGTATTTCTGTGGCCCAAGCTTTTACGCGATCGTCGTTGGCGACATCCAAACAAGTAAAATTGTGGGGCGAACTATATTTTTGGTTGAGCTTTTCCACTGCTTCGGAAGAACGGGCGCATCCCAAAACTGTATGTCCCAATTCAATAAACTTTTCGGTCAGGGCAAGACCAAGACCGCGACTGACTCCGGTAATTACAATTAATTTTGTCATAGATTTGCTGAATTTTGAGATTAAGTAATACAATACATATTTACTGGTCTGTTGACAAATCGATCGCAGGGGGAAAGCATGAAAGTAAAAGCAGCAGTTGCTCGCAGTGCCGGCAAACCTTTGAGCATTGAAACGGTTGATCTAGATGGGCCGCAGGCTGGAGAGGTGTTGGTGGAAATTAAAGCCACTGGTGTTTGTCACACTGACGCTTACACTCTTTCTGGCGCCGATCCTGAAGGTTTGTTTCCTGCTATCTTAGGCCACGAGGGAGCCGGGATAGTCGCAGAAGTTGGGGCGGGAGTAACGAGTGTCAAAGTGGGCGATCGAGTAATTCCTCTCTACACTCCCGAATGCCGCAACTGCGAATATTGTTTGAGCGGCAAAACTAATCTCTGTCAAGCAATTCGCGTGACTCAAGGTCAGGGAGTGATGCCCGACGGCACGAGCAGGTTTTCTATAGACGGACAGAAACTTTACCATTACATGGGAACTTCTACCTTCGCCAATTATACAGTATTGCCGGAAATTGCAGTAGCAAAAATTCGCGAAGATGCTCCTTTTGATAAAGTTTGTTTGATCGGTTGCGGCGTAACAACTGGCATCGGCGCTGTCATAAATACTGCGAAAGTAGAGCCTGGTTCTAATGTGGTAGTTTTCGGTTTGGGCGGCGTGGGTTTGAATGTAATTCAAGCGGCTCGAATGGTAGGAGCTAACATGATTGTCGGCGTAGACATGAATCCCAACAAGCGAGAGATGGCGGAAAAATTCGGCATGACTCACTTTGTCAATCCCCGCGAAGTGGAAGGCGATTTAGTGCCTTATTTGGTAGATTTAACCAAAGGCGGAGCTGATTACAGTTTTGAATGTATCGGCAACATTAATGTGATGCGTCAAGCTTTGGAATGTTGCCACAAAGGTTGGGGCGTGAGCGTAATAGTCGGGGTAGCGGGAGCAGGTCAAGAAATTAGCACCCGCCCGTTTCAGCTAGTAACTGGCAGAGTCTGGAAAGGTACGGCTTTCGGGGGGGCAAAAGGCAGAACTGATGTTCCTAAGATTGTTGATTGGTACATGGACGGTAAAATTGATATTGATAGTTTGGTATCTCGGGTAATGCCGATCGAACAAATTAACGAAGCTTTTGATTTAATGCACAAAGGCGAAGTAATTCGCACAGTTTTGACTTTTTGAAGGAAGAAGTTCGGCAACGGATGTAATACAGATTAATTCCCAATTTCCAATTATGCTCTCTGAATCCCTAAAACTGCAAAAAGAATATAAAAGTTTCGGCGGCCAACTAGGCTTTTACAGTCATCAATCCTCCGCTTGCAACAGCGAGATGAAATTCGCGGTTTATCAGCCGCCGCAAGCTTTATCTCAACCCGTACCAGTTTTGTATTTCCTATCAGGTTTAACCTGCACGGAAGAGAACTTTATGGCAAAAGCGGGGGCGCAGCAATTTGCGGCAAAATATGGGTTAATGCTGGTTGCGCCCGACACTAGCCCGCGCAATACTGGTATTCCTGGGGAAGATGACGATTGGGATTTAGGAAGTGGTGCAGGTTTTTATGTTGATGCGACAGCCACACCTTGGAATTCTCACTATCGAATGTACAGTTATGTGGTTGATGAATTGCCGAATTTAATCGCCGAAAATTTTCCAGCGCTACCGGAAAAACAGGGAATTTTCGGTCATTCGATGGGCGGACACGGGGCGTTAATTTGCGCTTTGAAAAATGGCTCGCGCTATCTTTCGGTTTCCGCTTTTGCGCCTATTTCCGCGCCAATGCGCTGCCCTTGGGGACAAAAAGCTTTTGCAAACTACCTCGGCAGCGACCAAGAGATTTGGAGGGCTTGGGATGCTAGCGAATTGGTTGTGGCAGCACCATATAACCGCCCGATTCTGATTGACTGCGGGACGGCTGATTCGTTTCTTACTGACGGGCAGTTGTTGCCGGAAGTGTTCGCGGAAGCTTGTGCAAAAGCGGGACAGCCGCTAACTTTAAGGATGCAGGAAGGTTACGATCACAGCTATTATTTTATAGCTAGTTTTATGGAGGAGCACATTCGGCATCACGCTGCTGTTTTGTGCGGGTAGTTCCTAGCAGGAAGCAGGCAAGATGCCTGCTCCACAACAACTGGTTCTTAGGCTCTGCCTGGGAACCGATATCCAGAGGCTCTGCCTCGAATGGCTGCCATTAAATGTGGAGGCAGAGCCTCCCGATCTGCTTTACCAGGCTCTGCCTGGTAACGAGTGAACTCGCTTCTACGACAGGTATTTTCGGTTAATTAAGATCGATCGGAAATACCCAGTCTTTATACTTGCTGTCGCGATTTTCGATAATCCCGGTTAGTTTGTCCAAAATCTTTTCGGTGATGGGTCGGTTTTTGGACAATTGATAGTTTTCTACTCGGTTAATTGGCGTAATTTTGGCTGCGGTTCCGCAGAGGAAAATTTCGTCTGCAATCAACAGTTCCGATCTATCAACGGGTCTTTCTGTGACTTCAATTCCTAAGTCTCTGGCGATAGTTATAACGCTGTCTCTGGTAATTCCTTCGAGAATATCTTGCTCGAAACCGGGAGTAATTAATTTACCGTTTCTGGCGACAAATATGTTCATTCCTGAAGCTTCGCTGACTTTTCCCTGAGTGTTCATCATAATTGCTTCGTCGAAGCCGGATTCTACTGCTTCTGTTTTGGCTAAAGCTGAGGTGATGTAAGCGCCGCTAATTTTACCTCTTAAGGGCAAACTGCGGTCTTCTTGGCGGTACCAAGAGCTAATTCTACAGTTGACTCCTTGTTTGGGCAAATAGTCTGAGAGTTCTAATCCGTAAACAAAAAAGTCGGTTTCTACGTTGTGCAGTCGGGGGGCAATTCCCAAACTGGATGTGTAGACGAAAGGGCGGATATAAAATGATTTTGTTGGCTGGTTTTTATGGACAAAATCAATGATTATTTGTTGGATTTTGCTAGCTGGCAAATCGCAGTGGAGGAAGCTGGCACTTTGACTTAATCTTTGACAGTGGCGGTCTAATCTAAATAGCAAGATTCGATCGGCATTTTGGGGGTCGGGAATTCCCCGCAACCCGCCTAAAACTCCGGTTCCGTAGTGCAGTGCGTGGGTGGCTATGGAAATTTTGGCGTCGGTAAATGGGAGAAATTGGTTTTGAAAGTAGGCAATTGGCAGAAAACTATCCATGATTCAAGCTGGCGATGAGTTTTGCAGTCCGCGAGGAATGGTGAATTTGGTTATATTACCATAAGTTATACCATTTTAGATTTGAGATTAAAGAATTGAAGAATTGGAAATGACTGATTCGATATAATTTTGGATCGCGCACAGTTGCATTGTTTTTTTAACTGGGATTATTATCTGGTTATATCTATTTATAAAATAATATCAAGAGCGGTCTGTTTGGTTGATAATTGTTTTGAGGAAAAGTGCGATCGACTACAAACAAAAATCAACTAAAGGGCAACTATGGCACGCAAATGTTTCATCATTGAAATGGGGATGGGTATAGACCAGCACGGGCAGGAACCGACTGTAGCCTGTGCAAGGGCTGTACGGAATGCGATCGCCAATAATGCTCTCCTAGGCGTCTGGGAAGTGGCAGGTTTGAGCGACCCCAATCAGATGATTGTTGAGGTTAAGGTGGCAGTTCCTTACCCGGAACAAGTGCGCGCCGAAGAGGTGTTGGCCGTACTCCCTTTCGGCAGCAAAACTCTGATTGTGGAACAAGGGGGCATGATTGTGGCAGGCAGGGCGATCGCCTCTCTGAATGATAAAAATGATGAAATGCTAATCGCTGTGGCGGCTGTGAGTGTTTTTGTGGACACTCAGGATTAACTAATTTTTTGTTGTTTGAATAAATCGCCCGATCGCACTTCTTTGTTTCCGCGATCGGGTGATCGTACGCCTGTCTGTTAAAAAATGATTAATTTAGACTATCTTGTAGAGTACCCCGGAGAGTTCGCATGAAATACGGTATAAAATCTGAGGGTTTGAGGCATCTTACAATAGGTCTGTTGCACGCTAAGGTTTATTTGCGCCTACCTACTTAATTTTGAAGTTTTAATTGATAATTTTTAATTTCTCAGGCGGCCGGGTATGTAAGCAATCCAGCAAAACCCTACGATTAATAACAGCCAGGTTGCTGTAATATTGTTGCCCAACAAGCTGCGGAGAAAATCTTCCATTGTTCTCAAAAATTATAGGGTTTAAAAGAATTTATTGCTCTTCCCTCTCGGAACACAAAAGGTAGAGTCCGATAGCCTAAAACGCGATCGGACTCTACCTCTTCTACTTCATATTATGGCTGGCTGGTATCTGCCAACATTTGGTTAACCATTTGCAAGTGCGCCTGAAGGTTCGGCAACTTCTGGGTAGCCCAAGCCTTCAACTCGGGATCTTGTCCCTGTTGAGATTGAGCCTGAAACAGAGCAATAGCCTGATTGTGGCTGTCGATCATCGCCTGCTTGTAAGCAGTGTCAAAACTTCTACCGGAGAGTCCCGAAAATCGATCGGTCAAAGCTTTGTTCTGGCTGCTCATTTCGGTTGGCAGTTCTACGCCTTTTTGCATTGCTAACTGCATCAGTTCTTGATTTGCCTGCGTGTGTTCATCAACCATTTCTTGGCCGTACTGTTTCACACCAGCACTAGAACCGCGCTGCACTGCCAATCTGCCGAGCTGCACTTCCAGCATACCAGTTTGAGCTGCTTGCATAACAAATGTTCTGTCTCTGCTGCTGAGAGAATTAGGCGAAGTTTCGCCACCTCTTGGACTGTTGGGAGAACGGCCCGGATTGTTGTTGCTGGGGGTATTTGGACTGTTGGGAGAACGGCCCGGATTGTTGTTGCTGGGGGTATTTGGGCCGTTGGGAGAACTACCGTCGGGACTGTTGTTGCTGGGGGTATTTGGACTGTTGGGAGAACGGCCGGGATTGTTGTTGCTGGGGGTATTTGGACTGTTGGGAGAACCACCGCCGGGACTGTTATTGTTGTTGGGATCGCTAACAGGAGAGTCAGGAGGATTAAGATTGTTGGAATCGTTTTGAGCAAGATCGAAAACTCGATCGCCCGACTGGCTCAAGCCGTGAGTCTGGCGGTTTAATTCTGCGAATCCGGGCACAGCTATCAAGGAACTAACGCCGGCAATTCCGGCAACAGTAACCAATTTTTTGAACAAAGTTTTGCGATTGAGTGAAGTCATGAATTTCTAAGCCTCTAAGTTTTCAAAATTACGTAAAGCGAAGCTATCGGGTAGGGAATCGCCCGAAACTAGCGAGGAGACTGTGTACTGCCTTTCCGAAACAAGTTGATCAAACCAAACGCGCCCAAGGCTCCCAGCCACCCCAAATTGTTGGGGCTCTCGCGCCGAGCACTCAAAACTCCAGAATTAGTATCAGCCGGCGTCGATGTATTACCGGTTGTACCCGTTGTACCCGTTGTACCAGTGCCACTCGTACCGGTTGTACCCGTTGTGTCTGTACCGGTTGTACCAGTTGTACCCGTTGTGTCTGTACCTGTTGTACCGCTTGTACCCGTACCTGTCGTACCTGTTGTACCGCTTGTACCCGTTGTACCGGTTGTACCCGTTGTGTCCGTACCGGTTGTACCGCTTGTACCCGTACCTGTCGTACCGCTTGTACCCGTTGTGTCCGTACCTGTCGTACCGGTTGTACCCGTTGTGCCACTTGTACCAGTTGAACCGGTTGTACCCGTTGTGTCCGTACCTGTCGTACCGCTTGTACCGCTTGTACCGGTTGTACCCGTTGTACCCGTACCTGTCGTACCGGTTGTACCGCTTGTACCCGTGCCACTCGTACCCGTTGTATCCGTGCCAGTCGTACCCGTTGTACCCGTTGTACCCGTTGTATCCGTGCCAGTCGTACCCGTGCCAGTCGTACCAGTCGTACCGCTTGTACCCGTACCAGTCGTACCGCTTGTACCGCTTGTACCCGTACCAGTCGTACCGCTTGTACCGCTTGTACCCGTTGTACCCGTTGTACCCGTTGTACCCGTTGTACCCGTTGTACCCGTTGTACCCGTTGTGTCCGTGCCACTCAAACCGCTTGTACCGCTTGTACCCGTGCCAGTTGTACCCGTTGTACCCGTGCCAGTCGTACCCGTACCGGTTGTACCCGTGCCAGTCGTACCTGTGGTACCGCTTGTGCCAGTCGTACCTGTGGTACCGCTTGTGCCAGTACCGCTTGTCCCAGTACCGCCTCCAGTACCGCCGCCAGCACCGCCACCAGCACCGCCGCCTCCCGACTGGGCTGAAGCAGGCACTGCTAACGAAACCGTTGCTAAACCTAAAGTACAAGCGCTTGCTAAAACAACTTTCAACAACTTAGAAGATTTCATGGTAATGCTTGCTTTTGTGTAGAGTCCTGCGATCGCTTGTGATGCCAAAACCGCAGGGTCAAATTGACAGCGTAACGTGCAACTTTTCTAACCTGTGCTGCGGGATAATGAAGGTAATGGAGCCAATTTAGTCCCGTTTCCTCGATTATTTTTCCCTGATACATTAGACCGCAGCGTTAATAGTTTATAAGCTATTACGTATCGTTCAAGTGCGCCATTCATCTTTAGGAACATTTGGCAAAATGGCGTTTTATTTCAGGTGGTAGATGATATCTGATTGGGCGGCCGACTAGCTAAATCAAAACTTGCACGCGGGGGATATAAACCGGGTTTATCTGAAAAATTTTGGGTTGAGTAACGAGACATATACCAATCAAGCGGGTTTCTCAGACAAGCGCCCGGCTCTTCCTATAAATTTTCCCCGGCTGCTGGTGCTTTGAGGCAGAAATTCTTGATTTTCTCTCCGTCAATTTTGGCTTAGCGCTCCGCCAGATGAGTTAGTTTAAAATTTTTTTGCTCGCTATTTTTCCTTAACTTGCTGCTGGCAATTTGGGCACTCGCAGAATACCGCTCAAACTTTCCCAGGAAACTAAATTATCTCAAAAAGCCCGATCTACCGCTGATAGTCCCAGACGGCCTACAACCCTGCAACAGCAAAGCTTTTGACTGGCCTTTGAGTTGCGTAAAACAGGAATGCGAACTGAGGGATATCCGAGTCGAACCCGGGCGACATTAAATTAACCAGCGGCGGCGCACTCGTCAGAATAGCTTGTGAGTGCGATCGGGCAAACTCTGATATAGTAAAGCCAAAACTATGCCAGAGAGCGCTTGTTCTCTAACACATTTTCCAAGGAGACATCAACTATGCTGCATCGAATTCTTGCCCGAAGTCGCTATCTAATGTTAATCGCTGTATTAGGCTGTTTTGCAGCCTCTGTGACGCTTTTAATCTACGGTGCCCTGGAAACCGTCATTACCATCGGCTACACAGCTACAGCATCCGTTTCCAGCGAAAACTCGAAACAACTGATTCTGTCTTGCATCGAAGTTGTAGATTTGTTTCTCCTCGCCACAGTATTTTACATTACTGCACTCGGACTTTACGAGCTGTTTATTGACGAGCGCATCAAAGTACCACACTGGCTGGAGATTCACACAATCGACGACCTAAAAACCAAACTCACTAGCGTGATTGTAGTAGTGTTGAGTGTATTGTTTCTCTCTGAGGTAGTTAAATGGAACGGCGCGACAAACATCTTTCCCTTGGGAGCGGGTATCGCTTTAGTAATCGCTGCGCTGACGTATTTTCTAAATTCGCAAGTAAAAAAGCCGAAGTCAGATTAATGGCTGTTTGAGCAGGGAAATTAGCCAAATCCCGCTGAACCAGCAACGGCAATCTAATTGCATTATTACCTCACAATAAAGTTAATGTTACATCTGCCTTCGGACTGATAAAAATGCAATTTTAAACTTGCTTTTAGAGAGAGGAGGTAGTTGCTTCGAGTATATAAGATAGAATTTATGTTTGATAATAGGAAACCATTATGCCAGAACAACAATTTGATACCCTACCTTCAGAAGCACAAGAACTACCCGAAGGAGCGCAGCATATTTTTCAGGCTGCTTTTAAGAGCGCTAGCGAAGATGGAATGAGCCAAGATGCTGCTACTCGCGTGGCTTGGAACAGCGTAAAATCTGAATATGTTCAAGGCGAAGGTGGCACGTGGCATCACAAGGGCGACGATACTAACCAAACTCGCAAATCTGTACAGTCTGGTGGCAATTAGTTATCAGCCATTAGTAATATCGTGTCCGCTAACATAACCCCTATATGCGGTGTAGTGAGGGCTTCCTTCCTCAATTTTTGATGAGAACGAAGAGTCCTCACTACCAACCAATTGCAGTGACGTTATTCTAGCGGGCATGATATCATCAGTCATTAGTAAAGCAGTCATCACTTGTGGTTAATGCTTTACGTTGATAGCTGTGGGAATCGCGGTCGTACAGAAGTTAATGCAGGGTGTTAATCGGCTGGGGCATATCCCATTGCAATTCCGCTAAAACGAGCAAGCTAAATACCATTACGGCTCCCGTAAATAGGAAATACCAACCGCCCGTGTGAGGCAAAATTAAAATCCCCAACACGTGAAATAAACTGGTAGCTAAAAGCGCGCGCGATCGCACTTCCCATCCCGTCCAAAAATAGCCGATTCCGCTCATTCCAAACCACAGGGGACAGAGATTCGCCAACACTTTTCCCCAGCTCAATAAAATGGTCTAGTCGGTTAGCAGCAATGCTAATAACATCAGTATTACCCAACCGTAAAGCACCCAAGTCAGGCCTTATATTTTAACCCAATAGTATGTCATGCTTACCATTGCTGCTGTACCTACGAGGCTGAGTGTTGACCGCAAACCTACTTGCAGCATCCAACTCACAGGAAAAAATTGTGCTGTGCCGAAGATGGGTATTAAGAGCAAGATCCACAGCAGGCAAGCTAGAGCGAGGCAAGTATAAAATTTTGAATAAAATAGATATTTGCTAAGGGGAAACTGAAGGTGCCAAAGCCCTTCTCAATCCTAAACGGCGTTAATTTGTTTGGGTCGTAGAGGTAAAACTGAATAATTTAAGAAGGTTATGTTTGACAAGATTAAAATTAATAATTAGTGGCTCATTTACCTACTCTTTTAAGAGTAATCGATATTAAGATAATTGCTATCTGCCAAACGGATTAATTTTGTAAATTTGACGATATATCGGCAGTAAGAGTTATTTAATTGCAATGTAAAACCGGAAGAGTTCGATTATAAAAATTTAGAAAATAGCTCTTGCGACAGATTGCTGGAATATTAATTATTCGATACTTTGAAAATAGTCAACTTTGTTACAGAATTTATGCTCACTTCATCCCATCCTCTGAAACAGGTATTCCACTGCCCGGAAGAATCTGATTTTTACGCGCACTGCTTGGAAACTTTAGTGTTAAATGCCAGCGACAATTCTCGACTTATCGTAGAGTTTGGTTCAGGAGAGGGAAGTCCTGTTATTAAGTCTTTGCTGAGAACTGATTTTGATGGCACAATACAGGGATTTGAGCTAAATAATGTAGCTTGGAAAATTGCTCAGTCTCAAATTAAGGAATATGAACTGAGCGAAAAATACACCGTCAACAATTGCTCTTTTTTTGATTCGCCTTTATACCAGTCGGCGGATTGTGTAATCTCAAATCCGCCTTACTTGCCAGCGGTGGATGATAAGATTTACCAGCCGCTGTTGCACGGCGGGAGTGATGGTTCTACAATTGCTAAGAAACTTTTATCCTTGGGCTGCGATGAAGTTTTGCTGATGGTTTCTAGCTATTCTAATCCTGTGGGTTTGATCGATTATGCCTTGGATCGAGGCTACTCGGTTGCAAATTTTGAGATTGCACCTTTAACTTTTGGCTATTATAGTTCGGAACCCAAGGTGAAAAGCGCGATCGCCAGTCTGCGAGAACAGGGCATGGCTTTTTATTCGGAAAATATCTATCTGCTGGCTGGAGTTTTGTTTAAGAAACAGGAAAAGTCGCAAAGAGATTTGTCGATCGAGCTAATTCAGTTAATGACAGCATTTTAAAATACATCGCTGGTAGGGTGCCTCTGAGATGTTGCACCATTGTCAGCAACAGGCAAGATGCCTGTTCCACAAGAAATACACTCTTTGTGGAACAGGCATCTTGCCTGTTCCTAAAAGGCTTATTGAAAACGCTGCAATATCTAGGGTGCATCAGTCTTTGATGCACCCTAGATAGCCGTTAATTCCGTTCTGTGGCTTGGATCGATCGCACCACAGCAGCCGCAGCCCGATCGCCGATCGACTTCTCCTGATCGTACCCCAACACCAGCTCCCACGCCTCCTGCGGGTATTTATCAACCAGCGGGATCGCCACTTCATCCAACATCCAGCGCCCGTGACGCTCATCTTCTTTGATGTGCAGTTCCCAATAACCCATCGCAGCCTGCGAAAGACCCAGACGCTGGGCCGCAGCTAAATAATTGCGGTAAGCGACGGGCCCCGCCACCTCAAAATAAGTGAGTCCGCCGTTGTAACGCAGAAAATGGCGCTTGCGTTCCGTCAGCAGAAAGTTGTGATTGATGCTTGCGAGCACTTCCCAAGGCACTAAATCGAAGTACGCTTCCGGTTCCGTACTCATCCCGAATTCTGCCAGCATTTGAGCAAAAAAGGTCGAGTGCTTGCGGGGAAGGCGACCGCCGCCGTATTCTTCAATCAGCACCCGCGTCAGCGTTGACTGAATTTCGTTGCCAGCACCGCCGAGGATGCGAGAAAGGCGGCTGGCTTCCACTAAACCGTCGAAAGAGGCGATCGCCAGCAGGTGTTTGTATCCCTCTTCAGTCATCTGTTCCCGCTGGTAGCGATCGAGCTCAGTTAGCGGAGGATCGACATCGGCGGCCGCGCGATCGCGCAGGGCTTGCTTGACATCCGGCAATTTTTGCAGCGCTGCAACGTCGATTTGCGCCAGTTCCCACTGCTGCCAAGGTTCCTCAATGCGATCGCGCACGGAACGCAAATAGTGCGATCGCTCGTTGTTGTAGCGGCGCAAATCGTCGTACCAAAACAAGTTGAGGCGGTTGATACGGTAAAGCACGCGCTGCAAGAAGCGGTGAGCGGCCTCATCGCCCGGTTCCTGTTGGTAAGCTGCTTGAATTGCGTAGGCGATCGCGCTTTCAAAATCGCTGACAAGTAACGGTTTTGCCGCCACCGTCTTGTCTAAATCTTCGACTTCTAGCAAATTGACAAATTGTCGATCGGCTGCTTCGTAATTTGGGAGTGCGGGTTGCTTTTTGGGAAGACTCGCCGAGTCGGAAGAAGGAAGTATCTCTAGGGTGTTTTGCATGGAATAAAGTTATGCTAACTCTAATTATTGTGGTGCCTGCCCAAACAGCTAACCGTTGCAGATTGCTGAGGATTATGGCTAATTAATTTCAATATAGCGAATCAGTCAGCCGCATACACCCTTCCATTGATAGAGATTTGACCGCTACGGTCTCATACCCTTTTCAGCTTGTGAGTAAAGGTAGCAACGTTTATGGAAATTGGTATTAACTGATATCAGGCTTCCTTCTCAATCACCTGTTTAGCAACGGGCAAGATGCCCGTTCCACAAAAACTAAATTTTCTTGTGGAACGGGCAAGATGCCCGTTCTTGAAAAATAAATTTTCTTGTGGAACGGGCATCTTGCCCGTTCTTGAGACTGGTACAACCTATGACTATCAACCTAGGCGATCGCGAAAATACTCCTCATACAAATTGCATCTTGGACTGCAATAATTGCCCTCCTGTTTCACCAAGCCCATACTGTTTAATTTAAACGCCAATTCTAGCTTCAATCTGACTGGCTTTGACACACTCGAAACCTCTCTCATCGCCTCGATTAATTCTGGATATTTTTCTAAATTCCACAAATGCCTGCGCAAATGGTCGCTGTAAATTCCTGCCTCCGCTGTCGCCGATTTCAGCAAGTGATTTAAAGTCACATCTTGACGGGCAATGCGATACATCGCCAGCCGCACTAAATAGGGATGTCCTCCCACTAGCGCCATCATTTCTGCAACTTCTGTATGACTCCAATTGATTCCGTGTCGCGCTGCTAAGTCTTGCACTTGCTGCGAATTAAACTCCAGCAATTCAATCGGTAAACCCACATTAAACGGCGATTTATTCACATCCAGCGGGATATAAACTTCTGTCGAATGCACCACAATCAAACGAAATTTTTTCCAAATATCTCGCCGTTTTGCTTCTTCGTGTAAAGCTCGCAATAACCCAAAAAAATCGTCGGCAATTTCCGGCGATTCAAACAGGCGATCGCTCTCATCCAAGCCTAAGGTCAGAGGTTTTGAGGATTCTGACAGCAAATACTGTTCAAAATAAGCTTTACAGCACTGATTGCTGCCAATCAAATCCGCTAACTCCCAACACTTCGGCAACTGCTCTAGCATTCCTAACTCTTGACCGATGCTAGCACAAAACCACTGCAAAAATGTATCGGAATTAGCGAATATTTTCCGATTTGCTAGCTGAAAACTCAGCGCTACCGTGCGAGAACCTTGCACTTCTGCATGATGCAAAATCCTCGCCATCAAGGAAGTTTTGCCCATTTGTCTCGGTGCTTTTATGCGGATCAGCGCTCCCGGTTGGGCGATCGTCTCGTAACAGCGGGATTCGATCGGAGGGCGAGCGATATAAAAACGAGAAGCTATTTCAACTTGTCCTCCCGGCAATTCTGGCGGCGCGGCTGGCAGGGGTTGAATTATTGACTGTTTTGTGCTACTAATTGCGTTCCATTGTACAGCTAATTCATAGTCGGCAGTTAACGATGTGCGACCTTCTTTGATGATATTTAAAATTTCTGATAATAACTTAAATGAGTCGCCAACACCGCGCCACAGCCAGGGCTGAATTCCTGCTAAATAGCTGAGTAAATCAAAGGAAAGCGGTGTGTTTAATTCAACGCAAATCGGTAAAATAGCGGGTTTTTGAGCCGTTAAATTGTGCAATTCCTTGGCTAGCTGCACTTGTTCCACTATCATTTCGCTAGCGGCAGATTCTTTGGAAATCAGTAACAGCAAATAATCGCAACGCTTTAAATATGAGCGTGAGTCGCTGCTGTTGTTAATAAAAAAGACTTCGTGGCCTGCCGCACTCAAAGCTTGGTGTAACTGCTGGGAAAGGGTGTTGTGTGAGGTCGATCGGGCGTTGGCGAAGCCCTGGAAGAGGATCGCCACTTTTGCCCTCACAAGCAGTATCTCCTCTGGCTCTGAATTCGCCTCAAAATCGGCTAAATCGCGCCATTCCTGCCCCAATCCGCGACAAATTTCGATGAAATTGGCATAATCCACAGGTTTGCCATTCAGAAAATGGCTGACAGTAGATTGGGCCATGCCTAAATCCTCAGCCAGAATTTTCTGACTGGGAAAGCCATTTCTCAGGAGACAGGATTTAACTGCGCGAATGCACTCTTCGCGCACCCTTAGCGATCGTGGCATTGCTTATCACAATCGAGACACTGAAACCATCATAAATGCCAACCGTCCCTAAAGTCGATGAAAAGTCGATGAAAAGTCGATGATTTTTCAAATAACTCAGTCCCCAACTCAAATAGCCACCTGATTAGATTAGAAATAACAAGGTTGAATCCCATCAAAACGAGGTAAAAGCATTGTGTATTCTATCCTAATTTTGCCGCTGGCTTCAGCCACTAATCAACCAGGTTTCGCCTTCACCCCGCCCCTATTCTGGTTGCTGCTGGGAGTTGTGCTTAGTGCGTTCGAGCTATTAATCATCAAAACTCAGCCCCAAAAATACAGGTTTTACCTGCTAATGATGGGAACTTCCGCTTTAATTGAATCCTTTATTTTGTGGAGAGGATCGGTAGCATTTGATTTTAGTTGGGCGAACATAATGTATGAAGATTTTGACTGGCAAATCTTCTACTGGATGGGGATAGCCCTCGCGCTGAGCATCTGGATTCGACCAATTTTTATTGTTCGCAAAAAGTTTGTCATTCCCGAAGCAACCGAAGCGACAACAATCTGCGAAATTTTCCCCGGAGAAACCGGAATGGTTATTTATGAAGGGGCTTCGTGGAAAGCTCGCAATGAAGATTCCCAAGGGGCGATCGCACCCAGACAAAAAGTTTACGTTTTGCGCCGCGAAGGAAACACGCTGATTGTTGTACCTGACAGATTAATTCACATCAACGGCTAAACATTGGCAGCAACCTCAATTCATCTTTAGTTCACACCTTAAAATTACCAGGAGATTCACTATGTATCAGTATTTTTTGATGGTGTTGTTTGCAATCACCGGAGTATCCTTAGCCAACAGCGTTAAAATCGTCCGTCAAGGAGATGAGGCTTTAGTTGAAATTTTCGGAAAGTACGATCGCAAGAAACTCGAACCAGGTTTGACTTTTTTGATTCCCTTTGTCGAAACAGTCGCCTATAAACAAACTCTGCGCGAGCAAATTTTAAGACTGCCACCGCAAGAATGTACGACGCGCGATCGCGTTGCCGTCACCGTTGAATTTATTGTGTACTGGCGAATAATTGACTTAGAAAAAGCGTCTTACAAGGTGCAGAATCTCAAGGAAGCGATGTTAAATATGCTGATTCTTTCAATTCGGACTCACATTGCGACATTAGCTCTGGAGGAACTTTACACGGCTCGCAATGAAATCAATAATGCTTTAGTGGAGGAGTTGGATACAACGACAGATCCTTGGGGTGTGAAGTTTACGAGAGTGGAATTGCGCGATTTTGCGATCGGCAGTAAAGTCATTAAGCCAACATCAATTAGCCGTAAAGAAGTAGAACACCTGCGAGCTTAAGGATTGGTATTACCTCATTTTCTTCGTTACCAGGCTCTGCCTGGTAACGCAGATCCAGAGGCTCTGCTTCGCCGACTTTAATCCGCATTGTATATAGCATTTAAAGAGACAAGACCATGACTAAATATCAAGAATCAAGTATTAGCAATTCAGCTTATAACGGTTGCGGATGCTTATTGCTTTTAATGGGCATTGGAGTAATGGGCGCGATCGCTCTGCCATCATTTCTGAATGCTAGCAATAAACCCATAATTTCAGAAGCAAAACAGTATGTTGGCTCTATGAGCCGAGGTCAGCAAGCCTATTTTGCAGAAAAAAATGCTTTTTCCAGTTCTGTTAAGGCTTTGGAAATTGGCATTAAAACAGAGACAACAAATTACAAGTATTCAGTTCGCGCCACTAAGAAAGCAGCATTTAGTTATGGAGTATCCAAGGATAAACAACTTAAAAGTTATGTCGGCGGTGTGTTTCTTGTTCCTGCTAAAAACTTTGAGCCAAATGCTGCTAAAGAGGAAATAACTACAACCTCCATATTGTGCAGAGCTGATTTTCCCGGTACAATTAAACCAGCCGAACCCACCTATGAAAATGGTAAGATTGCTTGCGGTAAAGGCACGACACAAGTGACCAAATAATCTAAGTATAGGCAAGATAAAGTCCTTACTACAAACAGAGAGGATACAATACCATGAGTTAACAATATTATAAGCCAGCTAGCATTGCATATAATGGTTAACATTTTTAAAAGCTCTACTGCTGGAGACTTCAGGGTTCACCTCAAAATGTTGATAACAAGGCTCCTGCTAATGAAAAAACCAGTATAACTATCATCTGTGAAGCTGAAAAACGAGGGATTATTAAACCGCAGTTACCCAAGCTAGAAAAAGGCTACCCTGTCTGCGGTAAGGGAACAAAGGAAGTCACGAAATAGGGACTTTAACCTGGAAACTTGGGTAAAAATACCAACAATGAGGATATAATACCATGAGTCAAGAAAATTCTAAGTCAGATAGAAATTCACCTATTTATGCTGGTTGCGGATGTTTAGTGCTTTTGATGTTTCTTGGGCCAATAATGGCTGCTTTCGTTCTTCCATCATTCTTGAACAGCGCCCATAAAGCAAAGCAATCTGAAGCAAAAGTGTATGTTAGCTCAATGAACAAAGCTGAGCAAGCGGAATTTTTAGACAGAGGTAGTTTTTCCAATTCAGTGGAAGCACTGGGGATTGGCATTAAAACTGAAACAACAAACTACAAATATTCAATTCGCGCAACCAACCAAGCAGTATTTAATTATGGAGTCTCCAAGGAAGAACTTAAAAGTTGTATCGGCGGTGTCTTTGTAGTTCCTGCTAAAGAAGTTAATGCCAAGGCTGCTAAAGATAAAATGACAACAGCATCCATCTTGTGCCAAGCTGATTCGGCTGGTACAAGCCAACCAGCCGAACCCACCTATGAAAATGGTAAGATTGCTTGCGGTAAAGGCACAACAGAAGTGACCAAATAATTTAACTCTAGGCAATATAATGACAGTCGATTACCAATATCAAATCGGCGGCAGTCTCCCGCAAAATGCACCTACTTATGTAGTGCGACAAGCTGACTCAGAACTTTATCAAGCCCTAAAAGCCGGAGAGTTTTGCTACGTGCTCAATTCCCGACAAATGGGCAAATCCAGTTTGCTGGTGCGAACTGTACAAAAGCTCTCCGCTGATGGCATTGCCTGTGCTACGATCGACCTTTCGGACATTGGCAACCAGCAAATCTCTCTAGATAAGTGGTACGGCGGCGTCGCTTACAAACTTTTGTGCAGTTTCAACCTGTTTAACCCAGTCGAGTTTATGACTTGGTGGCGGGAGAGAGAGTTGATGTCGCCGGTGCAGCGCTTAGGAGAGTTAATTGAAGAATTACTGCTGGTCAAAATTTCTCAAAACCTGGTCATTTTTATTGATGAAATTGATAGCGTTCTGAGTTTCCAAGAACCGCTAGACGATTTCTTTGCATTAATTAGATGTTGTTACAATAAACGCGCTCACAATTCAGAATACCAGCGCATTACATTTGCTTTACTGGGAGTGGCTACGCCATCGGATTTAATTAGCGATGCAACTCGCACGCCCTTTAATATCGGTTTAGCTATTGAATTGCACGGTTTTAATTTACAGGAAGCTCTGCCTTTAGCAAAAGGGTTTGAGGGAAAAGTAGACAATCCTCAAGAGGTTTTAAAAGAGATTTTGGACTGGACTGGAGGGCAACCATTTCTGACTCAAAAGCTTTGCAAGCTGATTTTGCACAGTGTAAAAAGCTTAGCGTCGGCTTCTATTATATCAGATTCAACGGATGAAAGCAAAACTGAAATTTTTACTACACATCAATTATTAATTCGCGATATCGTGCAATCTCATATTATTGATAATTGGGAATCGTCCGATGAACCAGTACACATCAAAACAATTCGCGATCGCCTTCTCAGAAGTCAGCACCGCGCCAGTAGGTTATTAGGACTATACCAGAAAATATTGCCACTTTCAGAACCCCCCGATTGTAGGGGCGGTGCCCCCGTACCCGCCCTGGTAGGGGGAATCTGGGCGGATGATACTCCCGAACAAACAGAATTGCGACTGAGCGGATTAGTAGTAAAACGAGCCGGAAAATTAACCGTATCCAACCGCATTTACGCAGCTATATTCAACCAAAACTGGGTAGAAAAAGCACTCGGCGACTTGCGCCCCTATGCCGAATCTTTAACAGCATGGATAGCTACAAATTGTCAAGACGAATCTCGATTATTGCGCGGTCAAGCACTGGAAGATGCGCGAAACTGGGCGGCAAATAAAAGCTTGAGCACCCAAGATTATCAATTTTTAAATGCGAGTCAAGAAGCGGAATTTGCTAAGTTCCGCTGTCAAGAAAAACAGCATCAAGCTGAAATAGAACAACTGCGTCGCGAAAAAAGATTACTAGAGGAACTAAGCGAAGCACAAAAGCAGAAAAAAGTGATTGCAATTAAACTTTGGCGCGAGCAACAACTGAGAGTGCAAACAGTTACAGGAGCAGCAACAATACTAATATTAATTCTGATAGCAGCCTTTTGGGTTAAACCGTCAATCGAAGAAAGAAACAACAAAATTCTCACTCTCAGTTTGCTATCAGAAACGCTCTTGGCTGCCGATAAAAAAGATGAAGCTTTGGTAGAAAGCATTAGAGCTGTTACAGAAATGAAAGGATCGCTCGGAGTGAGTTCAGATATTCAGATGCGAGTGGCGATCGCCCTCGAACAGGCAGTTTACAGCTTTCGGGAACGCTGCCGCTTGCAGAGTCAAGCCAGTACCCTTGCTTTCGCGAGTTTCAGTCCCGACAGTCAAACAATTGTGACGGCTACCGATGATAATTATATCAAACTTTGGCAAACTAAGGGAACTTTACAAGCAACATTAACTGGCCATACTGATAAAATTAGAAATGCCATCTTCAATCCTAGCGGTCAGCTCATTGTCTCAGCCAGCGACGACAAAACTCTCAAAATTTGGCAAAAAAATGGCAAATTAATTCATAATTTAAAAGGACACAGCGGTCAAGTAACAAGTGTCTCTTTTAGTCTAGATGGTAATATTATTGCTTCAACCAGTGTCGATGGAACTGTGAAACTATGGAAAATCAACGGTGAAGAATTGTCAAGTTTTCAAGTAGAGCGAGGTTGGATAACCAGCACGAGTTTTAGCCCAGACGGTCAGATAATTGCTGCGGCTGGCACTGATGGCACTGTTAAACTTTGGAGTTTGAGCAAGATTAATGAAAAGTTGCAAAAACAGGAGTCAATCGAAGCAATCACCGATATCAAATTGTTCCGAACTTTACAGATTGAAAGTGATAAAATTATGAGTGTAACTTTCAGTCCAGACGGAGCAATGCTGGCGGCGGGAAGTGCTGGGGGAACTGCGAGAATTTGGAGCAAAGACGGCACACCCCTAAGTATTTTAAAGCATACAAGTGGATTGACAAATATCAGCTTTAGTCCCGACAGCCAAATGTTGCTATCTGCAAGCACAGACAAAATGGTGAGGCTGTGGAATATTGACGGTACATTGCTCAAAACTTTAAAAGGTAACAAGGATGCTGTTTGGAGTGCGAGTTTTAGTCCAGACGGCAAGGCGATCGCAAGTGCTAGTGCTGACGGTACGGTGATGCTGTGGAATCTCAATCTTGACGATTTGCTGGTGCAGGGCTGCAATGTCGCCCGCAATTATTTTCAGACAAATCCGATCGCAAATCCAAACAATCGCCACCTCTGCGATGGGATTGGAACTCAGTCGGAACTCACGCAAAAAAAACCGGGTTAAGAGTCAAAATCTTGAGTTTGGCAGCAAAGTATCTAGGCAGAAACTGGCTTTTTGACCAAGAATTTCTTGATTGTACCCGCCACGTGATTTATTCGTGGAATCAATCCAAAATCTAAAATCTAAAATCCTCAAGCCCCCGCATTTATCCGTGGGGTCAATCTAAAATCTAAAATCTAAAATCTAAAATCGATTGACCGCCCCTGCGTCTAGGGCTGATATGGTTACAATTGGTAGCAGCTAATAGGTAATAGGTAAGCCCGATCGGTGTATTCAACTCTAGAACAAAAGTACCAGCGCCTGCAAAAAGACTTAACGGGCGGAGTCATCGCCCTGGGCGGCATTTTATGCACGGGTACTCTCTGGTATTGGCAGGTGGAAAAATGGTCTTTGCTCGATGCCGCTTACATGACTGTATTTACCCTAGCAACTGTGGGCTACGGTGAACTTCAGCCCCTCGGGAAACGCGGGCGAATGTTTACCATATGCCTGATTTTGATGGGCGTGATTGTGATTGGTTTCATCGTCAACCGCTTTACAGAAGCGCTGATTGAAGGATATTTTCAAGAAGGAGCAAGAATTAGGCAGCAGCGGCGATTGGTAGATTCTTTGATCGGGCATTACATTATCTGCGGTTTTGGGCGCACTGGCCGCCAAATTGCCTTGGAATTTCAGGCTGAATATATCTCTTTTGTGGTGATAGATTCGGCGGTGCAGTCGGTTGAGGCAGCTTTGGCGCTGGGGTACACGGCTGTCCAAGGAGACGCGACTCTGGACGAAACTTTGGTGAATGTGGGGATCGATCGCGCAATTTGCATAGTAGCAGCTTTGCCTTCGGATGCCGAGAATTTATACACTGTCATGTCGGCGAAAACTCTGAATCCCAAGGTGCGGGCGATCGCCCGCGCCACCACAGAAGAAGCCGTAAAGAAGTTGCAGCGAGGCGGCGCCGATGCCGTCGTATCCCCCTACATTAGCGGCGGAAAGCGGATGGCGGCGGCGGCTTTGCGGCCTCAAGTTATGGATTTTTTAGATGTTGTTTTGACGGGCACCGATAGTTCTTTTTACATGGAGGAATTTTTGATCGATCCCAATAGTTGTGTCTACGTCGGGCAAACTTTGAGAAATGCCAAGTTGCGATCGCAATCGGGGGCGTTGGTGTTAGCAGTGCGGCGCGCTGGCGGGACTTTGATTGTGGGGCCTACCGGAGAAACTGCGATCGAAGGGGGAGATATGCTGATTTGTTTGGGCACCGCCGAACAACTGCGAACTCTCAATCAAATCCTCAGTCCCCTGAGTTTTCGTCTCCCCCGGCCTCCCAAGTAGAAGTAGTACGATCAATCGCAGTTTAAACCCGCCGCTGCTGCTGTCGGAAATTCGATCGGCACAAAAGTAACGCCAAACTGCTCCTGAGAACACTTGACAATATGCACTAATATCGGACTAAAATTTTTGCGCGAGCCCGTTTTGTCAAACTGAATTGTTCCGGTGGCTCCGGTGACGCTAAAATCTGGATTGGCAATAGTTTTTTGCATCCCTTCGCGGCTGGGTTGCTGCTGCTCTTCTATGGCTTGAATCAGCGTCTTAGTCGCATCGTAGGTTAATGCAGTTCGGTGACTGACATTTCCTTCCCAAAGCTTGCGAGTATCCTCAAGGAATTTGCGGTCGGGAGATTTTAAATGATGCCAAGAAACTGCGACCGCCATTTTCTCAAAAGACGGTAACTTAGCAGCAGCTTCTAAGGTGTTTTGACTGTATATTCCCCCGGTTCCGACTACCCAATTGCGGTCGAGATTGGCTTGGAAAAGTGCCATCGCATTCTTGATGGCGATCGGGCCGTGACTCGGACTTAAAACGATCGTTGTTTTCTCTGTTTGCCTGACTTCTTGTATGGCTTTTTTAACATCAAAATCGCTTTTTGACAGATCGAATTCGGTGATTTTTGCAATATTTCCTCCCCGTTCTCTAAACTGTTTTCTGAATTCTTCCCAAAAAGAGGAAGTGGATTCGCTGCTGGTGCTGTAGAAACCCGCTGCTGTGGTTTGACCTTTTTTTTCAATCAGATATTTCACGAATACTTCAACACTAACTTTAGTCCGAGGCACAGTCCTAAAGAAAAATTTTCTGGGTTTTTCTGTGGCTGCTTCGGTCGTACTGCCGGGGGAAATTAATACTAAATGATTTTGGTTGTAAATATCGACTGTATGGGCTGTCATTGCGTTAGTGTAGTGACCGATCGCGCCCAAAACACCGCCCAGTTTGACTAGGGAATTAGCGCGGGCGATCGACTCATCTTTTAGATTGGCATCGTCAGCAATTATGACTTGTAAGCCTTTTCCTTTAATAGCTTGATTTTCTTGAAAGTCTAAACCGTTTAGGTTGCGATCTATCTCTGAATTGAATAATTTTAAATTAACTTCCGTTTGCGCTTGAGCAACTCCCCGCAAGATTTCTTTAGGCAAGTCGAGTTCGGCTCTACCTTGTTCGTTTGTGCGAACGGGAACGATTACGGCGATCGTGTAATAATCTGCTTTTTTAGCCTTTAATAAGGCATTATTCATGTAAATTAAAGTTTCTGGATCTTTGCGTTCTTCTTCATGCCACGACCTTTTAAAGTAATTAAATGCTTCCCGATAATTAGATTTTGCAAATTCATTAACTCCGTCTTGCTTTAATCGAGGAGTCGAGGATTTTAGGAGAGATTCTTCGCCGCAGCTTAAAGCATCACCTTGCACTAAAAGACAAGTTTTTTGGGTAAAAATGTTGTGGAGAAAAAGGGCGATCGCACATCCGGCAATAATTCCGGCAATTCCCCACAGCGGCCGGCGAAAGTGCGATATAGAAAATCCCTTGGGTGGCGGCGGTGGCGGCGGTGGTGGCGGTGGTGGCGGGGCGATCAAATCCTGCAAAACATCAGCAACAGATTGGTAGCGATCTGGGAAGTTGTAACGTACCATTCTGTTTAAAGTCTTTTCCATTTCGGCGCTAATCTGTACCATAGATCGATCTGGAGTCGAGTAGCGCCAAACGATATCGCCCTGATGGGAATCTGTCAAGAAATCTTGAGCAGGAGACAAGCCCGTGAGGCCTTGAATAGCGACAATACCTACAGAGTAAATATCGCTACAAAATTGAGGATTGCCAGCCAATTGCTCGGCAGGTGCGTATCCTCGCGTATAAATAGTTCGACTGATAGTCTCTCCCGAACCAGTTCGTTCTAAGGAACTGATTTCTTTGACCGCACCAAAATCAATCAAAACTATTCTTCCATCGCAATCGCGCCGAATTAAGTTAGAAGGAGTGATATCGCGGTGAATGACATTGTGTTCGTGAACAAAAGCGATAACTAGCAAGATATCCTGAAAAAAATTAATTACTTGCTTTTGAGTCCATTGAGTAGTTGGAGCGAATTCTTGGCTCAGCGGATGTCCTTCAATGTATTCTTGAATTAAATAAAAATTGTCATTTTCTTGAAAGCTATCGAATAACTGTGGAATCTGCGGGTGTACGCCCAATTGGTGCAAAGCTCGAACTTCTATTTCAAATCGCTGCTGTGCTTCTGGTAAGAGTTGCGGATCGCTTGGCTGCCTAATTTCCTTAACAACGCGCAGGGGGTTATCGGGTATGTCTAAATCCATAGCTGTATATGTCCTACCAAACCCTCCCCGACCTAATTCACTGACAATTTGGTAACGTTGGTGCAGGATATCTCCTGATTGCAGGTACATAAATTTTTCGCTATTTTTTAACTAGCTGCGATCGTTAAAATTGATTGTGCCGCATTATTACAGCGATTTCGGTTAAGTTTTTGTTAAGTTTTAGAAACACTAGCGATCGGCAAAGTAATTACAAATTGTGTTACCTTTCCTCTTGAGCAATTTACCTTAATTTTGCCTTGACGTTTGGCAAGGATTTGACAAGCAATAGCCAGCCCCAATCTAGTATTTTTGCCGATAGACAAAATCCGCAATGCCATAGGTTTGCAGCATCGGACTTCAGTCCTTATTAAAATCCGAGGACTTTAGTCCTGACTAAAAACCCTAAAAATTGGTAATCAAATAGCTTCTTAGTGAAGACTTCAGTCCTCCTTAAAATCCGCGATAAAACAGGTTCGTAGTGAGGACTTCAGTCCGCATTAAAATCTGAGGACTTGCATTCCTAACTAAAATAGACAAACCATAGACAAGTCATGGAAAAAACAAAGGTTCTACAGCATTCATAAACTGTAGAACCATTGAAAATATGTGTTTTATTGCAAGCCGATGGTGGGATTTGAACCCACGACCGTTCGATTACGAATCGAATACTCTACCCCTGAGCTACATCGGCACAGACAATTTTGAATTTTAGCACAACCTAAGGGAAAAAAGCAACGAGTTGTAGAATTTAATTCAAAACTCCACAACTCCTAACTCAGAACTTGTTAAACGGCCAGTTCCCCGTCGGTTGAGCCGCCTCTGGCCCCGGAATAAACTAAACCCCGCTGCATATCCAGAGTCAGCATAGTTCCGTCCCGAATTACCCGCGTGGCATTCTGCACGCCCACCATCACCGGCACGCCCAACCGCAAACCGATAATCGCGGCGTGAGAAGTCAAACTATCCTCCTCTGTCACCACACCTGCGGCTTTCCGAATCATGTCCACAAAAGCGACGCTGGTGTGCTCTACTACCAAAATTTCTCCAGCGTGGAAATTGCCTACATCCGCAGCAGTGCGAGCAACCCTTGCCATGCCGCTCACCGAACCCAAACCGACACCGGTGCCTTTGCCTAAAACCGCTGTCACTACCTCAACTTTAATCAAATCCGTCGATCCGGCAACCCCTTGCAGAGTACCGGCGGTCATCACCACTAAATCTCCGTCGCACACTAACTCTTTTTCCTGGGCGACAGTCATCGCAGATTGAAATGTCTGGCCGGTGGAGGGCAAATCCAGCACGAGCAAGGGTTTGACTCCCCATACTAATTGCAGTTGTCTGGCTACGTCTACGTGAGGAGTAACTGCCAAAATCGGAGTTTTCGGTCGGAATTTCGAGACATTTCGGGCTGTAGCGCCGGTTTTGGTCAGCGTCATGATGGCGGCCGCGTTCAACTGTTCGGAGATTTGGCTGACTGCTTGACTGATGCCGTTGGGGATCGATCGACCAATATCTTCTACATTCCTAATATTGCCGCTAATTCCTTCCCTCTCCATCCGCACCGCAATTCTCGCCATCGTCGCTACCGCTTCGACAGGGAACTTGCCGACAGCCGTTTCATTCGAGAGCATCACCGCATCAGTTCCGTCGAGAATCGCGTTCGCCACGTCGGAAATTTCGGCGCGGGTGGGACGGGGATTACCTACCATGCTGTCGAGCATCTGGGTAGCGGTAATTACCGGAATCCCCATGCGGTTGGAAGTAGCAATCAACCGCTTTTGCAAAATCGGCACATCTTCGGCGGGCAGTTCCACTCCCAAATCGCCGCGGGCGACCATCACGCCGTTGCACAGGGCCAGGATTGCTTCCATTTGTTCGATCGCCTCGTGCTTTTCGATCTTGGCAATCACCGGTACTTGCTTGCCCGCACTGGCAATCAGCTCTTTAATTTCGAGCATATCCTGGGGATTCCGCACAAAGCTCAGGGCGACCCAATCGACACCTTGGTCGAGGCCGAACATTAAATCTTTGCGGTCTTTATCAGTCAGCGCCTTAATCGACAGGTAAACTCCGGGAAAATTCACGCCTTTGTTGTTAGAAAGCGGCCCGCCGACTACGACGCGGCAGTACAATTCCCGCGAAGTGCGGTTTACTTTTTCCACGCGCATTTCCACTTTCCCGTCGTCGAGCAGAATCACTGCTCCCTCTGGAACTTCGTCTGCTAGGGGGTCGTAGGTGACGGAAGAAATGAGTTCGGTGCCGGGAACCGGGCGGCTGGTGAGAATGAAAGGGTCGCCATTTTTGACAACAATAGACCCTGTTTCAAAGCGGCCCAAACGAATTTTCGGGCCTTGGAGGTCTTGGAGGATAGCCACCGGCTGGTTGAGTTCAAAGGATGTTTGCCGGATTAACCGAATGCTGCGTTGGTGGTCTTCTTCTGTTCCGTGAGAAAAGTTGAGTCGCAAAGTTGTGGCACCGGCTTCTATGAGCTGGCGCAGCACTTGTGGATCCGAAGTTGCTGGGCCAATGGTGGCGACGATTTTAGTCCGGCGTAGGGCTTTTGGCAATTGCATCAGCGGTGTTCTGGGGAGGCAGGTGGATTTCTTGTTTAAATTTCGGCTAACGTTTCATCTTTGCACTACAAGCAATGACGCTAGTCTTAAGTCTTAAAAATTTTGATAGTCGTCAAAAAAGCAGGTATTGAACAATATATAGAATATCTGACTTTTTACCCATCGGTAATCTTTTCTTGGGGAGCGCTCTTTTGGGTAAATTTTTCCGCTCTCAGGCTTGACATAAATACAGACATACCCATATTTTATTTGGTATGCTCAGCCCTTTTGGCTAATCTAGCACTGGTATCCTTGCACAACAGCAATACTTTCCTGTTTGTGCAGACGCTAGTTTCTGGCGATCGAACTCAGTTCTTTCATAAAACTTTACTATTGTCCGGCTTGTATCTTATACTACGCAAGTGTGAAATATTAAGGAGTCTTAACAAAGATGTCGGAGGCAGGACGGCCGCTGACAGTGCCGAAAGAGTTTCTGAGTCCTCCCGGTGACTTCAATCCGACACTGCTGCTGTTTTTGAGTGCAGTAGCGATTATCGTGATTTCTAACTTGGGTTTCTGGTGTTGGGAATGGCCGCAGTGGTGCTGTTTTTCGCTGAACGTGTTGGCTTTGCACATGGCCGGAACTGTGATTCACGATGCGTCTCACAATGCAGCCCATCGCGATCGCACAATTAACGCTATTTTGGGACACGGCAGCGCGCTGATGTTGGGTTTTGCATTTCCGGTGTTTACGCGGGTACATATGCAGCATCACGCCCACGTTAATGACCCAGATAACGATCCAGACCATTATGTTTCTACCGGCGGGCCTTTGTGGTTGATTGCTGCGAGGTTTTTTTACCACGAGATTTTCTTTTTTAAGCGCAAGCTGTGGCGGAAATACGAATTATTGGAATGGTTTTTTAGCCGTTTGTTTGTGATCGGGGTGGTTTATATCGCCATTCAGTACGACCATTTAGGTTACGTGCTGAATTTTTGGTTTTGTCCTGCTATGGTGGTGGGATTAGCCTTGGGGTTATTTTTTGATTATTTGCCGCACCGTCCGTTTCACGATCGCGATCGCTGGAAAAATGCCAGAGTATATCCGAGTCCAATTCTGAATATCTTAATTTTGGGACAGAACTATCACCTGATCCATCATTTGTGGCCTTCAATTCCTTGGTATAATTACAAGCCTGCTTACGAAGCTGTGAAGCCGCTGTTAGATGAAAAGGGTTCTCCTCAAACTTTGGGAATATTGGAAGGTAAAAAGGACTTTTGGAGTTTTATATATGACATCTTTTTAGGGATTAGGTTGCATCACAAGAAAGCGTCTGATTGACAAAAAACCCGGTTTCTTCGAGAAACCGGGTTTTTTTGTATGGCAGAAGGAAGAAGGCAAATGCAATTCCGGGTAATGGTTTGAGTAGGGAAACGGCGCTGCAGTCTCCTGACTGTGAGTAAGATTAATTGCCATGCCACCGAATTTGATCTAACCATTGACAACACGCCCACTCTGGACACGGCAATGCCGTTTCCCTAGCATAAAATAATCAATCTTCATGGGCGACAGATGTAACCATCGCCCGATTAATTTTCGGGAAACGGCACCGCGTCGTCTCCTGACTGTGGGTAAGATTAATTCCCATACCACCGAATTTGATATTAATCCCCTCTCGGGGAAGTGGTAAAGGAGACTATTTATTATTGATTTATAAAAATCCTAATAAAGCGTTTTAATCCCCTCTCGGGGAAGTGGTAAAGGAGACTGATACAGTCTGAGTTTATAACAGCGAAACCCAAATTGTTTCAATCCCCTCTCGGGGAAGTGGTAAAGGAGACACAATGACCCCTCCGGCATGGACTGGCGGTACTACTCCTGTTTCAATCCCCTCTCGGGGAAGTTGTAAAGGAGACGATATGTCCGGCAGTATGGAAATAGGATCTCGTCAAGTTTCAATCCCCTCTCGGGGAAGTTGTAAAGGAGACATACACTTCATCATAGGCGAAAAGACAAGGAAAGTTTCAATCCCCTCTCGGGGAAGTTGTAAAGGAGACAAAAAAATCCCGTAGAATAGAGATAAATGACCAAGCTTAAGTGTTTCAATCCCCTCTCGGGGAAGTTGTAAAGGAGACGTTTTTACCCTCCTTTCCTTGCCTTCTCTAGTTCCTGTTTCAATCCCCTCTCGGGGAAGTTGTAAAGGAGACTCTGCTGGCAACTCACCACAAATTTTAGCCGCAGAGAGTTTCAATCCCCTCTCGGGGAAGTTGTAAAGGAGACTGACTCCTCCGGCATGGACTGGAGGAATGGCTCCTACTACAGTTTCAATCCCCTCTCGGGGAAGTTGTAAAGGAGACTTCTATAAAAAGGTTCAAAATACAGCAAGTTATTTAGGACTGTTTCAATCCCCTCTCGGGGAAGTTGTAAAGGAGACAAAGCAGCTATGGAAGCAGAGAAAGCAAAAGCTATGCAAGTTTCAATCCCCTCTCGGGGAAGTTGTAAAGGAGACATTTTTTAGCGCGTTCCTGTGCCGTCACTTTTGGGTTTCAATCCCCTCTCGGGGAAGTTGTAAAGGAGACTCCTTTGCATTTTTAAAATCGCGAGGAAAATCTTAAAGTTTCAATCCCCTCTCGGGGAAGTTGTAAAGGAGACTAACAGATAAGTTGTATGTTGAGCCAGAAGGTACAGAGTTTCAATCCCCTCTCGGGGAAGTTGTAAAGGAGACTTTATTGGATTTAGATGAGACCTACTTTTTGAAAAAGGTTTCAATCCCCTCTCGGGGAAGTTGTAAAGGAGACTGTAATCCAGGTTGATGTCTCCCAGGTGGGAGATGATAAATGTTTCAATCCCCTCTCGGGGAAGTTGTAAAGGAGACCAACTTAGTGAATTGGAGAAAGAGAAAATTCACAGTTTCAATCCCCTCTCGGGGAAGTTGTAAAGGAGACTTCAATATCACGTCCTTTTAGAGGAAGGTTGGGAAAAGTTTCAATCCCCTCTCGGGGAAGTTGTAAAGGAGACTGGAACAACAAAATATTTTCTTCGTTTCTAATAATATTTGTTTCAATCCCCTCTCGGGGAAGTTGTAAAGGAGACAGAAAACTATATTTTCAGGATGAAAGTGTAATGTCAAGTTTCAATCCCCTCTCGGGGAAGTTGTAAAGGAGACGGAAAATGGAGTTGTAGTCATGCAACAGTGGGAACGTTTCAATCCCCTCTCGGGGAAGTTGTAAAGGAGACTTTTATCCATCCCACAAAGGTTTGTGTACATTCAGGTTTCAATCCCCTCTCGGGGAAGTTGTAAAGGAGACTGATCACAGTTGGGAACCTGTAATGGGGGAAGGTTTGTTTCAATCCCCTCTCGGGGAAGTTGTAAAGGAGACAGTTTTAGAGTAAATTAGCGAGGACAAATCCATGCGTTTCAATCCCCTCTCGGGGAAGTTGTAAAGGAGACTGGACTTTACGTTATTCCCAGCAAGAGGCGAGAGTTTCAATCCCCTCTCGGGGAAGTTGTAAAGGAGACATTACCAAGATGAAGTTGGTTCAGAAGACGACGACGGTTTCAATCCCCTCTCGGGGAAGTTGTAAAGGAGACTGGAAAATATCAATTCTCATGGCTGCACTCTAGAGTTTCAATCCCCTCTCGGGGAAGTTGTAAAGGAGACGATTTCATCTAAAATACTCCCTCTTATTTCAGAAGAGTTTCAATCCCCTCTCGGGGAAGTTGTAAAGGAGACATGCCTTGGCCTAGCTGTAGGCTAGTTTTTAGCCAGTTTCAATCCCCTCTCGGGGAAGTTGTAAAGGAGACAAAATCTCGAACAATCTGGGTACTGGGATGGAGATTCGTTTCAATCCCCTCTCGGGGAAGTTGTAAAGGAGACTTAAAAAAGCTTGACTACCCTAATCGTTGGCTTGTGTTTCAATCCCCTCTCGGGGAAGTTGTAAAGGAGACAAGACATCTGAGGATAATTCAATGCGGTGCACAATTCGCGTTTCAATCCCCTCTCGGGGAAGTTGTAAAGGAGACTCTGCCTGCATCGCAAGTGAATGCACTTGCAGTTTCAGCGGAAAAGGACATGTTGTTTCAATCCCCTCTCGGGGAAGTTGTAAAGGAGACATTGTTGAAGATTTTCGTCTTTCCACAAAGAGTTTCAATCCCCTCTCGGGGAAGTTGTAAAGGAGACTTCTATCAGAGATATGTCTGTAGATGCACAGAAAAGTTTCAATCCCCTCTCGGGGAAGTTGTAAAGGAGACCAAGGTAAAAGTAGGAGATGAACTTTTCCCTTTTTGTTTCAATCCCCTCTCGGGGAAGTTGTAAAGGAGACTGTGTCATTGCAGCATGGAACGAAGACAAGGAAGAGTTGTTTCAATCCCCTCTCGGGGAAGTTGTAAAGGAGACTAAAAGCCAAATTATACCCTGCTGCCATCTTCAAAGATGTTTCAATCCCCTCTCGGGGAAGTTGTAAAGGAGACCCTTCAACATGGAACAAAGTTATCGCCGAGTATGGCGATCATGAGTTTTGGTTTCAATCCCCTCTCGGGGAAGTTGTAAAGGAGACGAAATCTTACTTTTGTTCGGGTTGTAACAAATCGTTTCAATCCCCTCTCGGGGAAGTTGTAAAGGAGACCTTGTTGGAAGCGGATCCAGGTGCTCCGAACGTTTCAATCCCCTCTCGGGGAAGTTGTAAAGGAGACATGGAGCGGGTGCAGCCATGCTACCAGGCAAAATGGGTTTCAATCCCCTCTCGGGGAAGTTGTAAAGGAGACAAAACCGGTACTGAGCCAGATTTTTGGACAGGTTTCAATCCCCTCTCGGGGAAGTTGTAAAGGAGACTCTTCGGCCAGGAAGCCTTACCCAGAAAGGGTTTCAAGCCTCAAATCGACGCACCATTTTTTACCTGTCAATAAGACAGTAAAACCTGCAATAAGCTCAGTTGCTTGCAAGCCGTAACCCTTAGTATCAGAGTAATCGACGCACCCCAACGAGAAAATCAGGGTTTTGCCGATCGCCCGAGGTGCGTCGATTGCCCATCTGCGACACTGAAACTAGCCGCAGATCCAAAAAAACTATGCAATTTTCAACGTTCTGGAGCGATCGAGCTTTGCAACTCGCAAACTCACCATACACGTTAACCTGCAACTTGTCAACAAAAATGAGAGTCAATCGATTTTAGATTTTAGATTTTAGATTTTAGATTGAAGCATTGACCGGACGGATAAATTTGGGGGTTCCTTTATCGGATACAGGTTTTTTATTTGTGGACGGATGAATCCGGGGGCTTGTATCCTGGAGGCTTTCGGTCAAATCCGACGAGATCCCTTTTTGAGTTGTCGGGGCGATCGACAAAATCCCAGAAACCGGGTTTTTGCGGTTTTCGTTGGCTGCATGGCGTCTTCTGAGGAAAAAACCCGGTTTCTCAGGGCCCGTGAGTCTAGGAGTGTTTGACTTTTTGAGTTGTCGGGGCGATCGACTTTCACAATGGCCAAGTCTAATTTTCCCCAGCCACCGCCACCGCTAAATTCCTATCGGGGCGCAAATTTTGAGCTCCCCGCAAATAAGGATGATAAATTTCAGTATGTGCGGGCCAATTGATGTGAATCAAAAAGCGGATGCAGCGTTCCAAAGCACCCTCAACGTGCATTTGCTGTACGTCCAACAAAGGAACATTACACCAGTGAGGACGTTCGCGGGCGATCGCGGCCGGAAACACAGCATCTAAATCGCGAGTAGCAGAAAACGTAGCACTAATAATTAATTCTGGATTTATATCATTTTTTGCTTCTAATTCATCTAACAATTCTCTCACCGCTTCTCGAATTGCTGCCACCGAATTCTCGCTGGCAGTTGTTGCCCCGCGAATCGCCCGCACTTGCCACTCCACGCAAATTTCCTCCATTTTAGTCAGTTGTCAGTTGTCAGTTGTCAGTTGCTAGTTGTCAGTTGCTAGTTGCAATTACCAATTACTAATTACCAATTACCACTGCCAACAGACTACTGCCAACTGCCAACTGACTATTTAATCACGGGCGATACATCCACAGCGGCAAACCGCTAGTAGAAAGCTCGAATTCCAGCACATTATTGTAAGCTGAAAGCCCGGATATATCCAGACTACTCCCCAAGACGCGATTTAGGAAAGGTTTTTGTTTTTCTAGCGTGCAGCACTCGGTTTTTTCCGGGTCGAGGCCTGCTAGTTCGGCGGCAAGGCGGCGAGCGTCCTCTTCTGTTCCGAGTCGATCGACCAAACCCAATTCTAAGGCTTGCTGGCCGGTAAAAACGCGGCCGTCGGCAAAAGTTTTCACGTTTTCAACTGCCAATTTCCGGGCTTCAGCAACGGTTTCCACGAATTGCTGGTAGCTGGTGTCGATCAAGTCTTGCAGAATTTGCTGTTCAGGATCGGTCAATTCTCGATCGAATGCCAAGATATCTTTATACGGCCCCGATTTAATCACCTGAAAAGAAACGCCTACTTTTTCTAACAGCCGTTCTAGATTGTTGCCCCGGATAATCACGCCAATGCTGCCGGTAATTGTGCCGGGATTAGCAACGATATGCTCGGCTCCCATGCCGATGTAAACTCCGCCAGAAGCTGAAATATTGCCGAAACTGGCAACAATTTTGACTTTTTCGCGCAAACGCTTCAGCGCGCTGTAAATTTCCTGGGAATCGCCGACTGTGCCGCCGGGGCTGTCTATCCGCAGCAGCAAGGCGGGAAATTTGCGTTCTTCAACGGTTTTGAGAGCTTCTAGGACTCGTTTGCGGGTTTCTCCGGCAATGGCTCCGGTGATTTCGATACGGGCGATTTGTTTGCGGTAGCGGGGCTTGAATGGCCAAATCATGGGCAGTGTACAGGCAATGTTACGGATTTTTGTAGCTAACTTCTAGTGTGCCTTATCCGAAGGAAGAAGGAAGAAGGAAGAAGGAAGAAGGAAGAAGGAAGAGGGAAGAAGTATTGTTCGCAACAGGCTTTTCGGCCTGTTCCACAAGAATTTTCTTGATTGTGGAACGTGCTTGTGTCAGCAACAGGCTCTTGGGCCTGTTCGTAATGGCCGATGGAGGTTGGTACGATCGCACTTAACCCACGTTCGATATATAATTGTAAAAATTGCTTAACAAATCTACATCATTCTCGTGAGAGCCACTCTCATCAATTATTTGGAGTCTCCACCATGCAGCTAAAACTTACCGATTCTAAACTGCCTTTTGCCCCGCTGTTGCTCATTGCGCCGTTTTTCCTGTGGGGAACCGCGATGGTAGCGATGAAAGGGGTGATGCCGCACACAACGCCGCTGTTTGTGGCATTCGTGCGTTTAGTACCTGCGGGCGTGTTGGTGCTGCTGGCGGCGGCACTGATGGGAAAACCGCAGCCGCAGGGTTGGAAAACTTGGCTGTGGATTTCCCTGTTTGCTTTGGTTGACGCTACTTTGTTTCAAGGCTTTTTAGCTGAAGGTTTGACCCGAACCGGTGCGGGTTTGGGTTCGGTGATGATTGATTCTCAACCGCTAGCTGTGGCGATTTTGTGTTTGTGGCTGTTTCAAGAAAAAATTGGTTTTTGGGGCTGGTTGGGATTAGTTATTGGCGTTGCGGGCATCAGTTTGATCGGGTTGCCCGATGGCTGGATTTTGGGGCTTTTTCATCCTGAAAACGGGCAGGTTTCTGCGGGTATCGAACAGTTGTTTCAGGGTGGAGAATGGTTGATGCTGTTGGCTGCTTTGTCGATGGCTGTGGGTACGGTTTTGGTGCGCTGGGTTTGCCGTTATGTTGACCCGGTGGTGGCGACTGGTTGGCACATGATTTTGGGCGGTTTGCCGCTGTTGGCAATGTCGGCTGCAACTGAGTCTGAGCAGTTTGTGAATATCGATTTTTCCGGCTGGATGGCGTTAGGTTATTCTACTGTGTTCGGAAGTGCGATCGCCTACGGTTTATTCTTTTATTTTGCTTCGAGTGGCAGTTTAACAAGTTTAAGTTCTCTTACCTTTCTTACGCCTGTATTTGCTTTGCTATTCGGCAATTTGTTTTTGGGCGAAGTGCTCAATCCGCTGCAATCGATGGGAGTTGGGCTGACTTTGGTGAGTATTTATTTGATTAATCAGCGGGATTCTTTGGGTGAGAAATTGCGAAAAGTGCGGCGCGACGAAGCGAGTGCAGAAGTTGAAGCAACAGGATTGTTAGAATCGTCTGAGTTGAATTCTGTAGAATTACCCGTGCAGTTGCGGGTTAGCGAATTGGAATCAGAAGTTTAGCGCTTTGACAAATTTAGGGAGAATTGGTTAGTTCAAGAATTAACTGATTTGGAGTTACAATCCTAGGAGTAGTAACCGGAAAATCTCGCGGGTTGCGGGTGACAATGGCATTAATTCGATTGATTACAGCAGTGCTGTACTGAATCGCATCTTCAAAATCCTTGAAGTTGCGAGTTAATGCCATTGAAATAACAGAGTTATCTACTGTTGCTACTTGACAAAATGTGGCTAGCTGTCGCAAAAAATCCAGCGTCCAATCGCGGCCTCTGTCTCTGCGGATAATATAGTAAAGGTCGCTAAAAGTTGAGGCTGAAATATAGCCTTGAATTTGTGCTTCTTCAACAAAAGTTAAAATGCGATCGCTCTCAGCAAAGAAAGGTTCTCGATAGAGCGCAACATCTACTATTATATTGGTGTCAATCAGGAGTTTCACAAGTTATGTTTATCCTTTAAATATTCCCATTTTGCTTGTTTGTCGGGATCGTCAAAATCCAGCGGTTCCGGTACAGCATCTCGATCGAATAAACCTTGAAATGCCTTAACGTTAGTTTTAAACTTTTTTTGAAGTGCTTCAGGTACGATCGCATTTTCTGACGCGCTGGCTTGTTTAACCGTATCAGGTAGCTGCAAGACGATGATTTCTACATCTCCCGGTGGCATATTCACGGGTTCCACAACTACCAAGTTGCCAGTTGCATCGATTTTACCTCTAAGTTTGTATGCTTGCATGGTAATCTCCGATAACTATGTTTCTATTATATGACATAATAACTTGCTTCATTACCAATCCTCTTCACCACCAATCTTAATGTCTCTGCTTTGAATCTTTTCTATAAAATTTTTGAAACTGGGATTTTCTGCGTAATGCTTCATCAAAACTTTCTGCTTGCGATATTGTGCTGAAATTACTCGATAATATTCAGGATTTTTAGCATTAGCGTCGATCGTAAAATTGTGTTTTTTCTGAACTTCCCGATTTAAAGTATCGAGACAGTTCTTAACTTTATATTTTTTATTGTCGGTATAATACAGTGGAAGCAACCAACACTCAATCGAATGTACGGAGATTGCAAATATAATTTTTTGTTGATATTTGCTGTAAAAATCATCGCCGCTTGCCACCCTAAACTTTCCAATTACTTTTTCAATTAAATGCTGAGGAGTAAATTCACCGTTTTCATCTTGCTTGGGGATATTATAAAGTTCTGAAACATCCGTATCTATTTGGATAATGATATAGTCAATAAATTGCAATGCTTCTTGAAAATCTCTTGACTTACAATAATTAAAAACTAGAGTCCAGCCGCCGTATGTGGATTTATTCTCATTGTCTTTATCTCTTTCTGGTTGAAGTTGCCTGATATCTAAATCTGGACTATTGAAATATCCAGCTAAAATATTCTCAATAACAATCTGGTCAGTAAGTCCCTCTGTAACTAATCCAAAACTAATCATATTAAAAATTTTTAGGAAGTCCGCCGATATAGCCCCTCAAAAACGCCTCTGATAATTTTACAGGTTCTTGTCCTTCGAGAGGTTCAGGTTTGAGAATGCGTCTAGCTTTAGTATGCCCTAATTGGTTGCGGTAGATCACAAACAGCCGCTGTTCATCATCACCTAAATCTAAACCGTCCAAAACTGCCGGGTTGTGGGTTGTGAATATAACTTGTTTGTCGTGTTTTTTTGCTAATTCGACTAATTCTTGCATTAATCTGCGACACAATCTGGGGTTGAGAGAAGCATCAATGTTATCTATTGCAAAAAATTTAGGCGTGAGATCGCTAATAAATAAAGCCAAGTAAAAAAGCAAAAATAAAAAGCCTTCATTAGAGCTTTTTTGGTCGAAGTAAGTTAAATCTCCCTCTAAATATTTATCTTGTATTTGGAGAGAAATTTGACTTTGTGATAAATTTTCAGGAACTTCAAAATCTTTAAACCAATCTATTAATTGCAGCTTTTCTTTGATTTGATTGATTTTCTCTTGATTTGGCTCTGAATTTAAAACCTTTATAAGTTTAAACAAGCCTTCACCATTAATGCCTAATGGTTGAATTTGTCCTTCTTTTTCAAAAGTTCGTAAGGCTTGGTTTTCAGGAGAGTAAATTGTGAATTTAATTAATTTAGAATTATAAAACAATTTGTTATATAATTGTAAGGCTAAAAATGTAAAATGATCTTTTAGATATCCTTCTGGATTAATAATTAATGGTAAAACAAATTTGAGTCTGTCTTTTAAGGTTTCTTTTTTTAATTTTTCAGAAAGCTCTTGTGAATCTTCTATTAAGATAACACCTTCTGCTTTAGTTGAGTTGGGAACAACATTTTCTAAAGGATTTTCAGGAGAATTCACGAAGTTTTTATTAACCCATTGAGAATAGGGAGAGTTATCATTATCTAAAATACAATTAAAGCTTTTTCCATCATTTTCTTTGATATCAATTTTGATATTTCCAACCAAATTTTCCCTTTCAAAAGCCGATCGCATAAATTGAGGTTCTGTAACTCGGATGCCCCGAGAACCTAAAAACTCGTTATCCAGCTTGTCATCTGCCGCAGCAGAAGCAAGGGCGATCGCCTCTAGGATATTGCTCTTGCCACAGCCATTTTCACCGATCAATACAGTTACTCGTCCTAATTCTAGCTTCAGCTTTTGAATGGACTTATAATTTTCGATTCTGACTTCTCCAATCATAATTCAATCCCATATAATCTTAGTGTACTCATTGTATCTCCGATCGCATGAATCTCAAAGAACGCTTGCACAGCCATCTGATTCAAATTGTACGCGATCGCAACCCATACCTCGCATCCGAAGGGCATTTTTATGCTCAGCAATACATCCGCGAACAGTTGGCACAGTGGGGAACTGTAGAAATTGACGATTTTTTGGTTCGCGGCCGAATTCATCACAATTTGATTTTGGATTTACCCCCCCTCAGTCCCCCCCTTGCTAAGGGGGGGAAGCAAGAAGAATCACCCCTGGCTAAGGGGGGGAAGCCAGACAATCTGGGTCTTGAAAAGCAGATTAAGAAGCGGTTGCCGCCGATCGTAATTGGTGCTCATTACGATACTGTACCCGGAACACCTGGGGCCGATGATAATGCTACGGGGGTTGCTGTATTGCTGGAACTCGCAAGGGATATCGCATCTGGGCCGCTCAAATATCCAGTGCAATTAGTCGCCTTCGATATGGAAGAATACGGTTGTTTGGGAAGCAGTCATCATGCAGCTAAATACAAGCAACAGCAAAAGTCAATCCGGTTAATGATTTCTTTGGAAATGTTGGGTTATTGCAACCATAATCCTAATTCTCAAAGCTATCCCGCTGGCTTGAAAGATTTTTATCCTAATAGTGGCAATTTTATTGCTTTAATTGGCACTTTCCCGACGGTTCCCGATTTGATTAATTTGAGTGGCAAAATTCGCAAATCTGGTCAGCCCTGCGAGTGGCTGCCGGTGCCGAATCGAGGTTTAATTGTGCCGGATACTCGCCGCAGCGATCATGTTCCTTTTTGGGATAACGGTTATCCGGCTATCATGGTGACTGATACTGCTAATATGCGAAATCCGCATTATCATCGAGAAAGCGATAAGATTGAAACTTTGGATTTGGATTTTCTGGCTGGTGTTTGTCAGGGATTGCTTGAGGCTATTCGATATTTATAGGAATTTTATTTTAACTGACATTTTGTACCTCGATCGAGAACAGGCAAGATGCCTGTTCCACAAGAGATAAATTGTATTGTGGGGTGGGCATCCTGCCCGCCCATAAAAGGCTGATTAACATTTATGATCGAGAACAGGCAAGATGCCTGTTCCACAAGAGATAAATTGTATTGTGGGGTGGGCATCCTGCCCGCCCATAAAA